>CAZSNX010000098.1:0-11198 GCA_964607945.1 uncultured Candidatus Obscuribacterales bacterium | reverse complement strand
CTCGGCTCGAGTATTACGTCGAGCCGGCCCCGGTTTGAGTTGCCGAATGCCGCTGTCAGCGCTCGGCATGCATATATCGGTATGGATGGTACCGGCGTATTCATTATTGATGTTGGCACCGAAGGAACCGGCTCTCGCAATGGAACCTTCGTCAACGGCGTGCGCGTGCAGGCGAAACGAAAGTTCTATCTTCAGTCAAACGATGAAGTGTGGCTTGGAAAGCCTCACGGAGATATGAGCGAGCGAATAATAGTCAGCGCCGACAGAGCCAAAGACAGTTACAGCGTTTCCTTTCAAACTTTTGCTGCCCGCTAAAAGTCGCCACACAGCGAGGCAGGGACGATGCGGAGCGGATATATAGACCGCTCCGTCGTCACATCTGGTAACCAATTTTTCCGTATGCCGTCCAGAAATCGGAAGGCTTAGCTCTGGCTGGGATGTCGGAGAAAAGACAATTGAAACTCTCGATTGACCGCTGGTCGAACTACCGCCGTTAGACTTCATGATTGTGTAGGATAGAAGTCAGGAATGCGATTGTGAGAAATGGCTGGAGCAAAAATTGAAGTTTGAAAGATTAGTAGTTTTATCGGTTTTTTTCCCTCTCCTGTTCAGCCTCTCTGCCTCAGCCCTGCCCGCGCAGGATGATACTGTTTCGGTTGTTGATTGCGGCACCCACTTCAATGTCGTGCTGGATCTGTCCAGCGGTGCGTCTCACCGAGAAATTGGCGAATTGTACGGCAAGAAGCTTCTGGAGGTTTGCCCGCAATTCGAGCAATTGATCGATTCATACTTCGCTGAATTCGTCCCCAGTCCATTGGTCTATTGGATTGCGATGCGGCGAGTGAAGCAAATCAAGCCGCAAGTACCCAAGGAGTATCGCGACGAAATCGAAGGTATTGCCTCTGCTTTGTCTGGCGGGCAAAAGAGCAAATTCAAAGATGGCAAGTTGTCGGTCGATGAATTGTATTTGCTCAATCTTCTGGGAGATGTGGCCAGGTTGCATATGTGCAGCGCTGTGGCAGTCTATGGCAGTTCATCGTCGACAGGCCACACGATCATCGGTCACAATTTCGATTGGCCCGATGGTGCCCGCAGTCAAATTGCAAAGCTGCAAGCCGTAGTGACAATTAAAGACGGCAAGAAATCAACGGTTCATATTAGTTGTCTTGGTTTCATGGGAGCCGTGACAGCTTTTAACTCGAACGGGTTGTTTGCGGCACTTCATGATTCTCCGGTTGGCACAAGATTTTCAGCCAGTCATAAGAGATCTTACGTAATGGATCTTCGCAAGGCGCTTGAGGATTGCAGCACACTCGAAGAGATTGCAGCATTTATGACCGACAGCTCTCGAAAGTACTCGTTTAACCATGTGATTGCATTGGCAGACAGCAATCGCAGTGCAATGGTGGAAAACAATTTGAGCGGACATTCAAGGGGAATCAATCGCAAGCTCCGAGTATCAGATTCTCCGCTTCGCTCCAATTTGAATTGGGATATCAATGATGCCATTTGTTCAGTCAACTGCTTTGCATTAGACGGCAATGAAGACAATCATATCGACCCGCTCGACAAGAAAAAGAAGGAGGTTACTGCGGCTCGTGATGTCAACACGCCCCGATGGGAGTCGATTCGGCAGGAGCTCAAACGCTTGGGCACGCCAGTTTCAGTGGATGGCATCGAGAGCATCTTGTCGTTCTATCACCCCGAGAGCGGTGGGCGCATTGACAAAGGCGATCTGTACAACAGTTTTACTCTGGAAAGTGTTGTATTCCAGCCACAAACTTTGTCGCTGGATGTCGCATTCCGGCCGCGCGATGGCAAACTGCCTCCTAAGTTGTCTTTCCAGCACGTTGCAATTGAGTTGAAGCCGGAAGAGCAAGTTAAACAGGCATCGAAGTAAAGTCATCATTGTGAGGGAAGTGGAGGCAGCACACTGAGCAGTAGCCCAGCGCACTCAGCTCTGCTCGGTTGTCGAGTCTCGTCAAGCTAAGTAGATGGGCGGGACGCCCACGCCCCCAGGGTGCTTGCCGCATGAGGTAGAGCTGAAGCGCTGCCTCATGCCTTGCTTGAAAGCCCAAGACTAATGAACTTGCGGTTTTGTTCGCAGCGGAAGTGGGTCTTGAACAGTATCGAACTTCTCGGCCCAATAAGGCGGTCTTACCAGGTCGCCGTCTAGTTTGTGCCGCCAACCTTCTGCTTTGAGCGTGGCGCCTGGCACTTCGAAATAGGTGTAGATTGCTCCGCGTCCCAGCGTCCAGTTGGTGCCGTCTTGCAAGATGATGAACAGTTGTCCGGGTCGACCCAGCCCGAATGTGACTCCGGTATTGGAGGCACTGGCGCTCTGTCCGGTTCTGGGATCGGAAGGGGTGTGGAGCGGCAAAATCCCTTCCGTCGGCAGATCTACTCTTTCAAGTACCATATCGATGTTTTGCAGCAACTTCACGTCTGATAACGGCAGTTTTTGACCCTTCAGCTCAAGCGATGACATCCGCTCCAGTCGTTCGCTCAAACGAATGAAGTCAGAGAATCGCTCCTTGAACTTTTCCGGCAGGTAGTTTAGCGCCGTTAGGCTTTCTTGCAGGTGCAGAGCGTCCTGGCGAATGCTGGCAAAAATCTCGGGTGAAGGTTGTACATAATGGAAAAGCGTAGATTTTGCCTTGCTCTGCGGTTCACGTGCTGCCGCATCAGCATCGCCTTGCCCATCAGGCTTCTGCTGTGCATTTGTATCGACTGCCCAATTTGCCGGTGCCAGCGACAGGTGGCTGTCAACCCAGCCGGCAAAGGAGCTCTCCAGTAAGCGCGTCATCCACTGTTCTGTTCGCATTACCGTCTGCATGTTGTCGGTTGGTGTTTTGAAGTAACCAGAAAGAATCTGCCACCGTCTGTCTTCAATTGGCTTTACCACGCCGCCAGGCAGTTTTGTCATAACCAGCTGCTCCAGACTCGGCAACACTTTTGCCAATTTCGGATCGAGCTTCACATAATTGTCGAGTAGCGTGTTGTCTGCTTGCGGCGCTCCCCAGGCGTGAAGAATCAGGAGCGAAAGAGGCCAACCGGCGGCGGCGGTGTCGTCCTCGCCATGCCAAAGTGTGGTGCACGCTTTCAACCAGGGCCATTCGGGATCACCGGACTTCGGCAGCAACCGGAAGCACACTCCTTCTTCCGGTCCGTTCTTTCCGGCTTCCTCGAGATCGAAAATCGATGCGGCACCAAGTTTTACCGGCTTTTGTTTGCGCACGGCCAACAAGAGTTTGGTGCGGAAAAACGGCTCGGCAAGCGCGTTCAGTGTTACTTTCAGATCTCCTGCCGCTGTCTTGACTTGTGCCTTGTACTCAAGCGGTGAAATCGTGCTTTCGCCCCAGTCCTTCAGGTGCGCGCCGAGCAGGGGCCAGGATTTGTACAACCGGCTCCAGACTTCGTAAGCCGGTCTGTCTTGAACCTTTGCCAGATCCAGCGAGCGATAAAGCAGCGCTGAGCGTCTAAAGTTGTTTCCCTTCAGCCCTGCTTGTGTATCTGTAAATGGATATGACATGCGCGTTATCCATTCACGGCAACGGAAAAAGGCTTGTAACTGCGGGGTGGCATTGTACCAACCGAGTGGTTGGTACGAAGAGAAATCCTCTGCGCGTTCGAAAACTGTGCTGGTGGAGCCCTTACCGCTATAGATACTGTCGAGATCTGTTTGAACCATTTTTACGACGCGCGCCGGCACAGGCGGAGTGTACTTCGGATCGATTAACTTAACCGCCACTGCCAGAAACGCCATGATGTGTTCGATGTCTTCTCTGACATCGGCGTCCTCTGCTTGCTTGTAATCTTTTTGCGCAATATCCAGCATCGCCTTCAGCATCTCGCTTAAGTCCGGTTCGATATGATTCGTCACCGTATCGGCCAGCACCCTGTTTGTGAAAGCGAGATAGGGATGAATGATACTGTCGGCAGTTACATAATTTGATTTGCCCTTGATGCGATTTTCCTTATAGATTTCTGCCATGGTGGTGAACTTAGTGTTGTCTACTACAACAAAAAAATTCTCTCCTAACATTTTGGTTGATTTTGCAGTCAACCCGCCAATCTTCACTCCGTTGAGCGGCAGCGGCGGCAAAAAGGTGATCTGATAGTCCTTGCGAGTGATGAGCTCTTCGAGCTTGGAAGCTTTCTTAGGCAACACCACTGGACGTCGCAGGCGTGAGGCCGGTGTCGGATCTGTTTCGGATGAAAACGGAGTGATGTTCAAGAGTGGTGCCTGAGCGATTGCTGCCGGCGGCGATGCGCAAGCAACTGCGAGCGCTGCGGCTGTAATTCGGCTGCTCGGTTTTAAACGGCAAGCGGTTTTGTTACAAGTAAACCAGCTGTTCGCAAAAGTCTCCCACCAACTCAGCTGACGTTTCGAACGCATCATTGCAGTTGAGAGGCGAAGTTTTACGAAGAGCGAGTTAACCATTTTGGCTTGTCCAAACCATTTGATCTAGCGAGACATGCCGGGCCATGTGTATCCCTTGCTGATTGACGAGATCAGTCATAAGCGCTGCCGGCAACGGGTCATCGAGTGTCATAACCATCACGGCGTCTTGCCGCACTCCCCGGCGCCCGACGCTCATTGTGCTTATGTTTATGTCGTAATTGCCGAGCGTACCGGCAACTTTTGCCACCATTCCAGGCTGATCTTTGTGGCTTGTGAAGAGCATGTATCTGGCCGGAGTCAAATTAATCGGGAAGTCGTTGATGCGAGTGACGATTGGTTCGTCATGCGGCAATACAGTTGCGCTGATGGTGGAAGTTTCTTTGTCGGTCGAGACGATTACTTGCACTTCAGAGCGGTACTGCAGCGATTCTTCAAACTTGCTTTCGCGTACCTGGATGCCATGATGTCTGGCGACGATGGCGGCGTTTACATAAGTGACTCCCTCCACCCGTCCGGAGAATACGCCGCGCAACGCTGCTACTGCCAGTGGTGCCGTATCTTTCTCAGCCAACCCACCGCAAGCAATCACTTCCACCTCTTTGATGGTGCCGTCGGCGAGCCCGCCTGCCATCGCGCCCATCGCCTCTGAGAGCCAAAGGTACTTGCCGAGCGCCTTTAAGATATCCGGGCGCATGAAAGGAAGGTTGACCGGGCTTCTGGCCATACCGCCGGTCAAGTAATCTCTGAGCTGTTCGGCCAGATCGATTGCGACGTTGAACTGTGCCTCCAGCGTTGATGCACCCAGGTGAGGCGTCAAGATTACCTTGTCGCCCAGCTCCAGCAGCGGAGAGCCGGCCGGAGGCTCATTTTCGTATACGTCCAGGGCGGCACCGGCTACCCGGCCCTCTTTAATAGCCTTGGCCAGGGCCGCCTCATCAATGATGCCTCCACGGGAGGTGTTAATAATGCGGACTCCCGGCTTGATGCGCGAAAGCACATTGGAGCTAACCAGATTGCTTGTCTCTCTGGTTTTGGGGGTGTGAATCGTGATGAAGTCGGCTCTCCGCCAAATCTCTTCTAATGCCACGCTTTGCATGCTGAGTTGCGCGGCTCGCTCGGCCGACACGAGCGGATCGTAGACAATCACTTTCATCCCGACTGCTTGTGCTGCTTGAGCAACCCTGCTTCCAATCTTGCCCAACCCGATGACACCCAGAGTCTTGTTGAACAGCTCGCTTCCGATGAATCTGTTGCGCTCCCAGGAGCCTGCTTTGACCGACTGGTCTGCGGCGGGAATCATCCTGGCCAAAGAGAACATCAAGGCCAAAGTCTGCTCTGCCGCGCTTGCAGTATTGCCTTCCGGCGAGTTGATGACCAGCACGCCTGCTTCGGTAGCTGCTTGCAGGTCGATGTTGTCGACTCCGACTCCGGCTCTCCCAACCACCTTCAGTTGCTTGCCGGCGCGGATGACCTCAGGAGTTACCTTGGTTCGGCTTCTGACCAATAGTGCGTCGTACTCCGGAATCACTCCGAGCAATTCGGTCGGGCTAATCTGTGGCAGGTAGCTTACCTCGACTGAAGTCCTGAGAATATCCAATCCTTCTTGGCTTATCTCATCGGCCACTAATATCTTTGCCATGATTACTCCTGCTTCCTGCGAACTATTCCGGTTTTGACAAGCTGGCGTTGGTCAAAATCAGCTTGTGCTGGCTTTGGCGCTCCAGTTGTTCCGTAGAAAACGCTACTGGCAGTGGATCTACCCTCAACCACGCCTGCAATTGATCTCTAGCCATCGCTGACAGTCTGTGTCCCGACTGACCGAGCGACAGTGATTGATAAAATTTTGAGCGATCGGATTGATCGACCAAAATACGCATAGTCGGTCCGGAGCGGCAAATGAATTCACCCTGCGTGGTATCACCGGCGACATCGAGCGCATTGATTGAGTCCGCATCGCCTCCGACTCCAATCGGACCGGTATTGAAAAGAATACCGGCCCAAGGCAGCCCGAGCGTGATTGCGTGACGGAAGGTGGCTTTATGTACTGATTGCCAGGTCCAGCGCTTGGGTTCGTCGCTGCGCAAGCTGAGGCGCAGCGCGTTAACTGATTGCGAAAAGGTAGTCAAAATGAAAGTTGAGTAAGTTCTTTCTTCCGGTGGCAACCATTGTTGTGACTTATCTTTCAAGAATCGCTCCACGAACAACGGCCAGGTTGGATATCGCTCCAGGTAATCCCTGGTCAGCTCGACGCCGAGCTTCGGGACGAGCAAACGATGAGCAAGCGTATGCAAGAATGACTCGTATATGGCTGCTGCTGCACTGTCCGGTTTGAGCACCCCGTCCCAGTGCTCAATCAAATCGAGCGCTGCCAGCTGGTATTTGTCGATCTCTTGTGCACCGGAGAGCGCTTGACTAATCTCTCGCTTGACCAGCGGGCTCAGATAGCTTGCCTGGTCTGACAACAACTCATTGCAATCAGGCAACCCGATCTTTCGTCCGTGGGAGAGCAGATCTGAAAAACAAGACTCCAGTCGTAATGCTCGGTAAGGAGCGCACCATTGGTGACCGAGCAGCCAAGCATAACCACCTTTCACCAACTTTTGATTGGCAGCAATTAAATAACCTGAGGGTGGATTATAGCTGGCAGGAAGCTCTTCAAACGGCACTTTCGAGAGCCACTGGCTCTTGGGCTCCCATCCTTTTACGAGCAGTATGCCGTCTCCTTTGCCGGCTCTTACCGGAATATCTCCGGCGCCGTGATAGCCGATATTACCGGAATGATCTGCGTAGACAAACATCTGAGCCGGCCCGGGATGAACTTTCAACGCTTGCTGAAACTCATTCCAATCTCTGGCTTTGTTGATCAATCGCAGAGATTCAAGCGCTGGCTTGTCGACCGCGTTACCGGACCAACTCAAAGAGACCGCTTTGCTGTCGGATTTGATCAATACCGGCCCGTGTGTTGTCACAAGTACCTTGTGCACGACATTGGAGCTAAGCCTGACTGGTATCTCTTCGGATATCTCGGTGGCATTCTGCCATCCGGATGCTGTCTTATACTTGGTCGGAAACTGCGGTGAAAATTCTTCTACGACCAAATCTTGAACGTCGGCCTTCAGGCTGGCGCTGCTCCAGGATATGTAGTCATTACGCCCGGAGAAAATGCCGGGCACACCGGGGATGGTGGCACCAGCGGCGTGAAAACCCGGAGCGCTGAGAGTGCACAAGTACCAGGCGTCCGGTGCGGTAAGTGCTTGATCTTTGTCGCTGGCCAGCAGGGCTCCGCCGGTATCCGAGTTGCGACCGGAAATCGCCCAGGCGGTACTGCCGAAGTTTGGGCGGGGATCGAAAATGTTGTTTTTGTCCGGCCAGATTGAGGCTAGCTTATCGGGCAGTCCGTCTGCCTGATAAGCTTTGGCTCCGGCGCTGCGTAGCACTGCATTGGAAGCCGTATTGTAATCTTCCAGAAACAATATCGCTGCTTTATCTGCACCCATCTTATCGACGATGCGCTGGCGGAGATCGTCGAGCCGCCAGGATTCGTCTTGCGAATAGCAAAGGAATTTCATAATCGCCATCGAATCCGCCGGCTCCCAGGGTGCCGGCCGGTATCCAAGGAGGCTGAATTCCACAGGCAACTTGTCGAGGTTGGTACTGAGATACTTGTTTATGCCGCGGCAATATTCATTGAGCATCGCCTTGGATTCTGCTGACAACGCATTCGATTCGGTTAAACCGAGCCGTCCGCAGCCGATCGTCCGCATAAGCTTGTCTTGCGGCAGGCAGCCGACGCCAAAAACTTCGGAAAGTTTGCCTTCAGCCACGCGGCGCAGCATATCCATCTGAAACATGCGATCGCGCGCTGTCAGATAACCCATGGCCAGGTATAGATCGGCTTCGGTATTCGCCTCAATGTAAGGCACCCCGCGTCCGTCAAATCGCACCATAACCGGGGCTGAAAGCTCGGGCAAGCTGACCAACCCATCCAGTGATGGAACCGGGCGCAGCACGTACCACCAGCCTGCCAGAGGGACTGTCAGCACCAATATCATGACAAGCGTAAGCAGTGCTCGAATCACAATCAAAAAGTCTAAACGACTGGCGCGCCAGGAGGTGTACGAAGGAAGATTATAGTTTACGGCAACCGTTCAAATAGTGCCATTGAACGAGCTGTTGACCGCCTCGATAATGTTGGCAATCTTTACCAGCTCCGGCTCTACTGCTTGCCAGCGGTCGTCATTGGCCGCCGCTTCAATATCTGCAACCAGGGCAGCCATCTGCTCCACTTCAAAACAAAGCCCCAAACCTCTCAACTGATGAGTGGCTCTCATGAGTTGATCCAGATCTCTTGTCTGTGCTGCCTGCTGGGCGCGCGCCACTAGCTGCTTCGCTTCGACAATAAACGAATTTACCAGATCGTTCATCGCCGAAGCTCCGAATACCTGCTCGAGCCTTTGTAGATTTAGCAGTTCATCTTTGCCCACATTGCCATTTTACCGTTGCTGGTGGAGTCGTAGTAGACAAGTATTCGTCAATCTTTGCGATATGCGGTGATCAGGGTTTTTACTGATTCGAAGGCTTTGTCAAGCAGGTCGGATAAGCTTCCGACTGAGCTCCAATCGGCCGTCGCTACCGACTTGCTGAGCTCGATGCAAAATTTGGTCATCGGTCCGGCGCAGACAACTGAAGCTAACCCCTTAAGCTGATGAGCCACTGTACCCAGCTTTCGCATGTCTTGCTGTTGGGCGGCTTCCTTGAGATCTGAAAGCAGACCGTCGGCTTCGCCAACAAACAACCCGAGGATCTCAGGAAGAGCCTCCTCTCCATAGATTCTGCATAGCGACTCAAGGTCGATCGGCTGATCGTCTGCAAACTGTTCCGTGCTATCAGTGATGGAGTGGACTGCCGTCTCTGATTCGGCCGACCCTTCCGATGGGTCTTGCAGCCAACGCTCCAGTGTTTGACGAAGAGCATCCAAGCTGACCGGTTTGCTTAGATAATCATTCATTCCGGCATTCAGACAACTCTCGCGATCGCCGGGCATGGCGCTGGCAGTCATTGCAATGATCGGAATTTTTGCACAATCCGGCTTACCGCAATTGCGGATGCAGGCGGTTGCTTCGAATCCGTCCATCTCCGGCATTTGGCAGTCCATCAAGATTAGGGCAAAGGCATTGGTTTGAATTGCTTCGACGGCCTCTTTACCGTTTGACACTGCCTGGGATTTGAGGCCAAGTTTATCCAATTGTCTGACCGCCAGGTCGCGCAACACAGGATTGTCTTCTGCCAAAAGGATAAGCTTGCCGTCCTTGCTTGACAGTGTGTTGACGCTGCTTGCATGTTGAATCGATGGATCGAGCTGTCTCAGGTCCATCACATCGTCTGCGATTGTAGTTAAGCCGACCGTCTTTCCGATTCCTTTGGCGACAATGTCGATTAATGCGCTTTGCCTGACCGGCTTAACTATCCAGCCGGAGTATCCGTTGGAGATTAGCTGCTCGTTTCTGACTGGATCTTCAGTTGGGACTACAGCGACCAACTTAACCAGCGATAAGTCGCTATCGCTCCTCACTTTGCGGGCAAACTCGATTGGTGCTGCAGTGGTCGATGAGAGATCCACCACCACCAGATCGTAAGGGTGATTGCTCCGTTGTTTCTGTCGAAGAGAATCTAATGCATCCAATTGATTGGCGGTCGTGTCCGCCTTGAGTCCTGCTGACGTCAAATAACTGGAGATGATATCGGACGCGCTGGCGCTGTCCTCCACTACCAGGACTTTAGCATTGTTGAGTTGGTAGCAGCTCACAAGCATTTGAGCGCTTGCGCTGATCGCCTCTCGATTCGAGCGGCCGAAAGCAATGTTGAACCAGAAAGTAGAGCCGCTTTGCTCGCGACTTTCAACGCCGATTTCGCCTTGCATCAATTGCACGAGCCGCTTGGAAATTGACAATCCCAGTCCGGTGCCACCATACTTGCGAGTGGTTGAGCCGTCAGCCTGAACGAATGGCTGAAACAGCCGATCTCGAGCACTAGCTGAAAGCCCGATACCGGTGTCGGTAACCGAGAAACTAATACTTACAAGGTCATCATCTTCGTTCTGCAGAACGGCTCTAATCACTACGTCACCGCTGCTGGTGAACTTGATGGCATTGTCAGCGAGATTGAGAAGAACTTGTTTCAATCTGACCGGATCGCCTTTCAACCAACTCGGAATCCTCGGGTCTATATAGGTCATGAGCGAGAGGTTTTTCTCTCTGGCCTTATGACGGATCAATTCTGCCGTCCCCTCCACCACCGTGAGTGGTGAAAAATTGATGATTTCGAGATCGACCTTTCCGGCCTCCATCTTCGAAAAGTCCAAGATGTCATTGATGATCGACAGAAGAGATTGCGCCGATTCATGAATCGTCAATGCGAGATTTCGCTGGTCTGAGTTTAGCTGAGTCTTGAGAATCAGTTCGCTCATTCCAATCACGCCGCTGATTGGTGTGCGAATCTCGTGGCTGATATTGGCGACGAATTCGGATTTGAGATTGGACGATTCGAGCGCTTGGTCGTAAGCCAGCTCCAATTTCTGCGTAAGCGACTGTAATTCCTGATTGACTGCGGCTAGCTCAATTACTCGATGTTCGAGATTTTCATTTAGTTTGCTGATTGTATGCTCGGTTTCCTTGCGCTCAGTGATGTCGTGCGCAACCGCGTAAATCATATTGGAGCCGACTCGAATCGTTGCGCTCCAGAGGAACCACTTAATCGAACCATCTTTGCAGATATACCGATTCTCGAAATTGAC
>CAZSNX010000097.1:0-11203 GCA_964607945.1 uncultured Candidatus Obscuribacterales bacterium | reverse complement strand
CGGCAACTTTCTCGGGTTTATTGGAGTAAACAATTTTGCCTATATTCCAAATGGGGGCGCCAACTCGGTCTCTGTCTTGCGCTTCCCGACTATTGTTACGCCATCTTTGACGCTGACGTCGACCAGCGGCTTGATAAACGCCTCGACGAATGCCACAAGCTATTCGGCAAATACAACAGGCAATGTCTATCTGACTGCCAGCAACAACATTACCGCGGTCAACCCACCGTCAGGCACGCCGCAGAACACTGGCAATATCTATCAGGTTGGCACGCCATTGAACCTGACGGTAAACAGTCCAATCAACGCAAATGTTGTGATCCTTCAGAATGTACTGACTAACAGTTTGATTTCAGTGGCTCAGAACATCATAGCCAGCGGCACGGTAAACAGTCCTTCAGCTGGCCCACCGGCTGGAAATCCGCCTCAATATAGCGCGTTGTTCATCGTCGCCGGCGGAGGTTCGCTGATAAACACTGCTGCAATTACAAGTACATCAACAGGGCTGACCGATGCGATTCAAGTGCAAGGTCAGGGTGCCCTCACGTTGTCCGGCGTCGGCACCTTCGCTCCTGGTGTCGGCCACAATGTTTTCATTGGCGCCCCGGTCTCGTTGACGGTGTCAGGTACCACAAATCAAGTATCCACCAATGGCAATGTCGTAATTCAGACTCCAATCGTTCAGGGGGCGAACCTCGGCAATGGAATTGTTGCAGCCAGCGCCGGAACGATTTCTGTTAACAGCAACTTCAACAACACAGCCAATCTCCTGTTTCGCCCGGTGACGGCTGGTCAGACCTCAACAGTCAATCTTAATGCCGGCCAGGTGTTTCTCAACAGCTTCAACCTTTCGGTTAACTCGGCGTTGAATGTTGCTTCGACGGGCACGATTACGGCTAATATGGGAGGCACTCTCCTTACAAATAATGGCACATTCAGCTCTTCAGCTACTGGTGGCGCTACGGTAAATGGAGTAGTTGTCAGTTTCGTCACGCCCGGCGCACTCACAGTCGCCGGTAACGGTAGTTACAGTTTGAGCGGAGCAGCTGTCAGCGGCGTAATTCCTCAAGTGCAGTTCGCCACATCCGGAGCCAATGCCTTGCAGGTGACCGGGAGCAATACGTTTGCACTGGGAGTAGGTGGAGTCAATTTCCTGTCTCAGGCGACCGGTGCCTCGTTGACATTTGCAAGTGGTACGACTCAAACCATGACCACCGGTGGATACATCTATGTTAGTAGCCCGACCTTGAATCTGCCGACCGGAACCGTGTTCAATCAGAGCGCGGCAGCGGGAGCCACTATTGCAATTGATGGCGGTAATCCGACGTCAACATTCAATTTAAACCTGCCGTCCGGAACAATCAATTTCCTGAGCGGATCTTTCGGTACGACCATATACCCATACAACTGGAACCAGGCTATGAACATAAGCAGCGCTGGCACAACCACGCTGAATATAAATGGCGGGCCAGTGTTGTTCTATACATATGGTGCTAATCAGACTATCGGCAGCGGTGTTACGATTCAATCGAATGACAATATCGAATTCGACCTGGTTGGTGGCGGCGGACAGCTAACGGTCAATGGGTCTATTCTTGTCACAAACGCATCGAAGCAGCTTACCTTCTTTGGACTGGGTGGCGGCACAATCACTTTTGCCGGCACACCACAGACAATCGGTGGAGGAACCCAGAGTATTCTTTTGGAAGCCGACTCGATGGTTTTCAATTCGTCCTACACTTTCAACGCTTCCAATGGTTTGGTTAGCATTCTCACGCCGGCCAACAATACCGGTAGCATCACTCTTGCAAACAATGTGACGGTCAAGGCCGATGGCAACAGTCGCTTGTCCATGGGCGCCACACTACTGAGCTTGGGCACCAACAGCACTATCTGGAGTACCGCTACCAGTGGTACGGCAATAGACCTGAATTACATAGCTCCTAACAACAGCGGGAATATGACTCTGAGTTTACCGGGTGGAAGCAATACGATCGTTAACTTGCAAAGCAACGGCGGGTTGGTAAGCTTGAGGGCGAGCGGCAGCATGACCTTCGCCAATCCCAATGGTGGCACCACTACACTCAACGTGACGGGTGGATCGTTCTTTGCCGAGAACAGCGCGACTGCAATGACAATCGCTACTGGGTTGACCGTTCGTGGCAGCTCGAATATGACCTTCAGTCTGACCAATGACAGCCAGTTCATCGATAACGGCACCATCACCAGCACTGGCTCGGGCTCTACGATCAGAATACAAGGTGGTGGTGCTACTACTACCGGCAATTTCGTCATGGCTGGTACGCCGCAGACTATCACTGCACCCGGTGGCGGGTCGGTGGTTCTGCAAGGGTTCAGACCGCTGGTCATAAACTCTTCATATACATTCAGTACTAGCGGCGGTTCGCTCACACTTAGCTCACCGCAGTCCGTGACATTAGCGTCATCTGTAACTGTTCAGATGTCCGGGTCTGGCCAGGTGTTCCTCAATACACCGGTCATCTCATTCGGAGCTGGCTCGACGATTTCCACCGGGCAAACATCCGGCACCGGCATTACGGCCGGCATCGGCTTCAGCAATTTGACCATCAACGTTCCCGGCAGCGGAATTGGAACCTTTTTAACTAGCGGTGCTTCTGTCAATCTCGTCGGAGCAACCGGAATGACTTTGGCGAGAAATGGCGGCTCAGGTACGGCAACTTTGAGGCTAAATGGAGGACCGGCAGCCGCCAGTGTCAACAGCGGAACGCTCAGCGTTGGATCTAATTTCAGTCTGACTTCCAATGCCGCATTAACTTTGAATGCACCGTTTGCCACTGTTTCCAACAGTGGAACCATTAGCGGTACTGCTGCCACCGGTAGCACCGGTACTACCGTCAATGCCAGTGCTTTGAGCAATGCGGGAACCATAACCGGCTCGTCTGGCGCTAACCTTGTGGTCACAAATACTGGCGGCGGCAACTTGACTGTAACCGGTAGTGGTGCACTTACTGCAGTTGGAAGCACCTCCACCGTCACTATTTCGAACAGCAATGGTAGTGTCAATGCGTCGCAAGGTCAGATCAGCGGCAGGGTAATCGGCACATCCCGTCTCGGTTACACTCTTACGACTACATCAGGAAGCAGCCTGACGGTTGGCAACATCACTGCCAGTCAGGGCTCGGTGACGGTAACAGCCGGTACACCAGGGTCCAGCACGGTGTTGACTGTCGCGGGTGGTTCGACCATCAATGCTTTCGAAGGCAACGTAACGCTGATGAACTCGGATACGACAACTGGTTCGATTGTAATCGGGGCGGCAGCTACAAGCACATTGATTAATGCCTTCACGGCTTCGAACAATCTCAGCATTGGCAACGTATATGTCGTAGTCGGAGCGATACCGGTATCTCCGACCAATCTGGACCCGGTCGGACGACCAGCCAACGTGACAGTTAACATCGTGGGCGGCGGCAAAACCACACCAGGGCAAGTCTATTGGGGCGCAAGCAGCATTACCGTCAATAACCCATCCACAGTTAATGCATTCGCTCGCACGGCCTTATTTAACTCTACACTGGGTGCGAATTCCATCAGGCTCAATGGCGCGGTTACGATCGTTGCCGATCCACCGATACCCGGGGCGCAAATCATTTTTGCGGTTCTAGAACCGCAATCGGTCGTGGCTCAGGCGCAGACTATTTCGATGCCGCCCATATCAGTCGGCATGAACAATACCAGCATAACTTCCCTGGATACCCTCTCCGGTACTTCCGCAAAATGGTACGAATCCGGCGATAGCCTCAACAATCCGGTGGCTACCGATTTGCAAAATAAGGAGGAGCGAAAGTCGGATGAGAACTGGCTGGGTTCAACCGATTCTGAAGAGTCTGCAGATAGCGCCGGCGACAATGAAGGTCTTTGGCAAGACGAAGCCGAATCACCACTTCAGCCGATCTCCTTTGTGGCGCCGGGTGGAAATCCAAATCAAGCGAGTCCGCTCATGCTACACACGCTGGAAACATCCAGCGGATTATTGAAACATACCGGCCGGGCTCGCATATCACATGAGTCTGACCGTGGAATGATTATTTTGCATTCCGGTGAAACTTTGCTTGCCGCTTCCAGGCAGATGGATGTGAAGTGTGGGCAGATCAAAGTGAGCGTCCAGAAAGGTTCTTATGTCTTGATGTCCAGGCAGGGCAAAGTTCTAAAGGTTCGCAACCTGCATGAATCTTCCGCCAATTCAGTGAAAGTGATTGTGCGCGACAAGTATGTGCATCTGTCTGCCGGTCAGGAACTTATCTTGAGCACCAGCGATGAGCAACTGGCTAAGGCAAGCAAACAAGACGCGATTGGAAGGCGCCGTGTGAAGGCAATTCCGCTGGCTGATGGAGTTAAAATGGTTCGCTCCGAAATCTCTCTTGTTTCGTTGATGCGCAAGAATGGAACTCTCTCCACTATGTTGCGCAGCTCTGATGCCGTAGATAAGAAGATCGCCGGGCGAGTGGTGAAGATGGCTGCGTGCTTGATGTATTCCAGCAGCTCCCACGGCGCCTACTCGACTTTACCTTAGTTTTGTTTTCTCTCGTTTCGCTTATGCGCAACAGCCACACTGAGCATAATTCTGCGCAGTGACGACGACCCTGAACAGGGCTTTCGGGCGATGGAGCTAACTGCTTTGGTGGGTGGTAATAACGAAAGTGAGTGATTGACTAGGTTGAAAATGTTACTTAAATGAGGGATTCGGTCTTCCGCTAAGTATGGAAGAATCGAAACACGATGCCAATTTGCAGGGCTACGGGGCGTGCTGAAATGAGAAAGGCAAGGCCGGTCAGATTTAGAGTTATTCCAGTTGCTGCGGTCGCTTTGTCCAATTTTGCGATTTGTCTGCTGGTAGTGCCTTCGCTCATTCCGGAGCCGGTTGGCGGTGCACTAAATGGTGGAGATATGCCGCTGACAAAAGAGCAAGAACATATTCGGATTCCAGGCATCATGTATCCATTGGCTGAAGTAGAATGCCGAACTTGGCATAGGAATAGGGGCTCGCGTCCTTTCGATTTCTTGTTGAAGCAGTAGATTCGCTTCCAGCAGGCTTTTGGCGACAGGAAGGCATGGATTGCATTGTAATAGGCGTGCCATACAATATCCTAGTGTGGCATTCCCAACAATCGAGAAGCTAAGTTGCCGGCTAAGGTTTGCGTTATTACTCCAACATTGCCTCCAGCGATCGACGGCTTGGGTGATTACTGTAAGCAACTCTGGTCTAATTGGCCTCGAGAGGAGCAGCAGGACGAGGTCATTTGGCATTTTTTGGTTGTGTCTGAGGCTGCCGAGAGTTGCAAGCACTGGCCTGAAGTATCGATCGACCAATTCAATCCGGACGCGACGGGGCTGTTGAGCGCGCTCGAACGAATCAATGCCGACATCGTCTTGCTTCAATATGTTGGCTACGGCTATGAGTCCAGCGGCAGACCATATTGGTTGTGTGAGGCGTTAGAAAGTTGGCGTGCATCCGGACCGAAGAAGCGCCTGATTGTAATGTTTCATGAAACCTGGGCGAGTGGATTTCCATGGCAAAAGGTCTTTTGGCAGCAGTCCGGGCAGCGGCGTTGTGCTGCTCGGCTGCTTTCAATGGCGTCACCGGCGGTGACAAGCAATCAGGCTACCCTGCGTGATCTCGAGTCGCTGGCACTATCCAGTGAGCTGATTACAATCCCTCTTGGTTCCAGTTTCTCTCTGGAGTCCGGCTTGGATAGGCTGTGGAGCCAACTGTTGATATTCGGCAAGGAATCATCACGCTTGAGAGCTATCACGTTGCATGGCAATCTCGTAAGGAGCATGACTGCAGCCGGCTTGATCGACAGCATTGTACTTGCCGGCCAGTGCTCGTCACAGGCAGGAGATTGTGGTAAACGGTTGATTGAGTCTTGGAATTTGGCGGTTGAAGTTAGAGCAGAATTCAATTTCGAGCGAGACAAGGTTCCGTCCGGCGTAACGAGCAGCGGGCTTTCTCTCATGCATACTCAGTCCACTTGTTTGTTGAAATCTACTTCCTTCCAGCTTGCCGCCAAGCTCGGTCAGGTGCCGATTGTCATTCAAGAGGAAGATCCTGGTGATTCAGTCTTTCCAGGCAGACATTACCTCGGTTACAAGCCGGGGCATGTTGATTCGGTTCTGGATGTGCTTCGAAATCCGGCCGGTTTAGAAAGTATTTCTGCAAATATCTCCGAATTGGGAGCAACCAGACTTTCTTGGACGGAGATTGCTAAATCGTGGTCGGCATTGCTTGCCTGCGGTCGGTAAGTGTCAAGCTTGTTAGATGCATGACTTATTGCACGTCGCCGGTCATTCCATGTTTAGATGGCACGGCAAAGTCACACTCCGATATTGGAAAACCGGCGAACTTCAGCCAGCCGATGGAACGTTTGCACCCTTCGAGAAAGGAAACTTTTGCCTTGTAGCCTAAAAGAGCGCGCGCTTTGTCGTGAGGAAGCTTTACTTGGCATTGTTGGAGCAAAGTCATCTCGAGTGTTGGGAAGACTAAATTGGGTTTACCGGCAGTCCAAGCAGAACTTGGTTCAGATTGGACTAAACTGTAGATCGCTGCCTTTGCGCTCCGTTTCAACTTAAACGGCAATGCTTTCATGATTTGCTGGAAAGGTTGGGAGCAACGAGCCCCTTCGATCAGGTCTCTCAAGCTCTGTTCGAATTGAGGAGCGGATATGTATTGAATTGCGTCCGGAGCAACTGAAAGTCCGGTGGCAATCTGGCTGTAGAAGTCATACCAAGTGACCGTCTCCTCGTCGCCAAGTAAAAAGATCTGGCGATCGGCAGCGGGCGTGATAATCGATAGCCGAATCGCTTCGAGCAGGTTGTCTACGTAAATGCTATTACAGATGCCTCTGCCGTCACCAATCAAATAAGCCTGGCTGTTCAATAACTGTCTTGCGGTGTCGGAAATCCACCTGGAGCGGGGTCCAAATACGATTCCGGGGCGCAAAATGACTAGTTCTGTCGAGGCTTGCTCTCGTAGTCTGATTAGGCGGCGCTCTGCCCTTACTTTTGCGCTGTTGTAGGGTAATTGCTGTGCAATGCTGATGACGCTTTCTTCAGTTGTATCTGGTGCTGGCGATTGTCCGTGAACAGCTTGCGAGCTTACGTAGATCAGTCGGCGAACTCCGCTCGCGCATGCGGCTTGATAGATGTTTGAAGCGGCATTGACGATGGTGTGTGCGTCTCCCAGTACAAGGTCGACGACTGCATCGCAGCCAGCAAACGCGGCTTCCAGGGTGGAGCGGTCTAGAGCATCGGCAATCTTTATTTCCAGGTTAAATCTTGCTGGTACAGGTAGAGCTCCCAGCCTGCGAATGACCGGACGGAGGTGAAACTGTTCGCTCAAATGGAACACTTCTAACGCTCTGCTGCCGATAAATCCGTTGGCGCCAACGATGGCAATTCTCTGCATTATCGGACCTCCGAATTCAACTTGTTTGCCATAGCAAGTTCTGATTCGGTAAGCCAAGGCATGTCGAGCAATTTTCTTTTCTTATAGCAGGCTTCAGCGAGTCTGACTCCGGCAATGCCTACGGAGCCAGGTACAAGCAGAGCTGATTCTCCACGTACGGCTGCGATTACGTTCAAGAGCTGATTGATGAAGCATTGCTCGAATGTGAGTGCATTTCCGCCATTAACTGGCAGCAGCTCCGGCCTGCAGTGTTCATTGAATTGTCCGTTAAATACCCTGCTGCTGCCGTTAAAGTGAATCTGCAGTGAACTTGCTTCGCCTACCCGCCAGGCGATTGAGCCTTTTTCGAATTCGATTCGATAGCCGCAGGAGTAAGTTGCTTCGCGGCTCAAGCGTATATGTCCTTTCAAGCCACCGGCAAATGAGAGATCGACTCGACAATTGGCTTCCAGTCCTCCCATGGCGTCATCTGCATAGCTGACTTCTGTCGGGGGGCCGAACCACCAATCAACGAGATCCAGCACGTGGGCTCCGAGATCGAGCAGTACTCCGCCGCCTGCGGTTCTCTTGTCAAATAGAGACGAAGATTGCGCCAGCCATTCAAAGGCTCCGCCATCTGACAACTGAAAGTATTTAACGGCTCCCAATTCACGAGCGCAAATGAATCGTTTGATTTCCTGCAGTGCAGGGAAAAATCGCCTGACTAAGCCAATTGCAAGAATCTTGCCGGATGCGTTTGCCTGCGCAATCATTTGCTCTGCGTCACGGACATTCGTTGCCATCGGCTTTTCGCAAAGTACCGCTATATTGTTCTTCAGCAATTCGACGCATTGTTGGGCGTGAAACATTGCAGGAGAGGCTAATATCGCCAGATCTATTTCAAGTGCAGACAGGGCATCAAGGTTGTCAGAGACTGTTGCATTTGGAAACGACTGGGCAAGAAGATCTGCTCTCGCCCTTGCCGGATCTATCAGTGCCGCGACTGAAACATCGGCTCGGTTGCCTATCGCAATTAGAGCCGGAGCGTAATAAAGTTGCGCAACTGCTCCACAACCAACGATGGCCACTTTCATTGCCGGCATATTCACCTATTTGTCCTGGCTTGAAGACGGCGAGTCCTGCCTCAGCTTCGAACTGTCTCGACTGCTGCTTTGGGAATCTTGCTGCGCCACCAATTCAGCAAATCAGTCATGGTTTGCTCGAACGTATAGCGAGGCTCCCAGCCCGTTTGCTTCCTGAATTTTGTCGAGTTGCCGCGCAGCAACATCACATCGCTTGGGCGCTCGCGAGCCGGATCTGTTTTTACCTCGATTCTCACTGACGATTGGCTCAACATGAAGTCCAGCATCTCCTGGATCGACCGGCTGGTGCCGCTGGCAATTACATAATCATCTCCCGGAATACCATGTTGAACTGCCAGCCAATATGCGCGCACGATGTCCCTCACGTCGCTGAAGTCGCGCTTGGGCTTGAGATTGCCGACATAAACTACGGGTGGTCTGAGACCTGCTTCTATCTCGGCTATCTGTTTTGCAAAATTGCTGGTGGCAAACATTTCTGTTCGGCGGGGACCATCATGATTGAAGGCCCGCGTTCTAATGACTTTGATGCCGTAACTTTTATGATATTGGTAGGCAAGCATGTCTTGAGTGACCTTGCTTACAGCATACGGACTTAATGGACGGAATGGATAGCTCTCGTCAATGTACGCATCAGCCGATTCTACGCTGCCGTATTGCTCGGAGCTCAAGGCAACCTGCATCACGGGATCTATCTTCGTATGGCGAATAGATTCAAGCAAATTGAGCTGCATGACGGAATTGTCGACTAGATTTACTTGCGGGCACCGCCAGGAGTCTTGAACAAAGCTGTGAGCAGCAAGGTGAAAGATATAATCAGGGCGGACCGAATCAATCAAACTTAGTGTATTGGTTGCATCCGTCAAATTACAGTCAATCAACTGTATGCGATCGAGAATATGAGTAACATTGGCAATTGAGCTGCGAACACGCTTCGTTCCGAATATTTTGCAATCCCGCTCCTCCTCCAGCAACATATCTGCCAGGTGCGAGCCAGCCATTCCCGTAATCCCTGTGATCAGTACTTTTGTAGCCATCGTGTTTGTTTCCAGTTCAGTGCAAGTGCATGTGTCACTATTCTACCGATTCAGTGGGGGTAGTTGGGTTTAACCGGCAGCTAGGCCCCTGTAGGGGAACCCTGGTTACGTTTACGGGATTGAGGATTTAGCAGCGGCTATCTTGTCAGTTGACAATTTCTTGCGTCCTAACTCAATCAAGCAGAGCTTGTCTGATTGTATCTGGACTAGGTCGAAGTGGGCCAGCTACAGGCGCGACGCTAATCCTTTCTTGCCTGGCAGCTCTGTCGTTTCATCAAATTTGGTGAAAACTATTCTCTTTCAGCAAATGCTTGAAAGCATTCAACTGCATAGATCTTCAGCTTCTAGCCCGGATTTCAATCTTCATCTTTTGGGGTTAATCAACATAAGGGCGCTTCAGGCAGATCTATTTCGGCTTCTTAAGGAGCTAGCTCAAATTTGATGGACCGCAGCGAGTTCCCCGGGAGGCTCCTAGTATTTGAGTGAAGCGGGACGGTTCGATTCGATCGACCTGCTTCGCTTGCAAGGATCGATGTCAATGACAGCACCCACAATGAAAGAGCCCAAGGGTCTGATAATTGGCAGGCTTTGATTTAAAGCCGATGGATTCCGGCGAGTGAGGCTTAATGGGGTGATTATAGTCAAGTGGCGCTAAGCAAGCGAAGAGTCTGCGACAGCTGGGTGCGGCTAATCGACTTTAGACGTTTGCCGGATCTTGTTGCTATTTTCTGGCTGTTCAACTTTGCTGCAGCAGCTTCTACTGAAGCCGTTCTGCTTGTAGTGGTAGTGTATTATTAATCGTTAAGATCCCTGGTTTCCCTTCGGGCAACTAGCTTTATCAAGATCGACTGAGGCGAAATTTCTTTTCTTTAGAGTCAGGTGTGGCAGTATGACTGTGTTTTCAGTTAAGCCTCAAAGTTTCAGTGAGAATCTAGAGTAGTCTGATGCCAATTTCTTTTCAGCGTGTGGTAGTTACTGGCGGAGCGGGTTTCCTTGGCTCTAATGTAGTTCGCTGTCTGGAATCTCATGGGTGTAAAGATGTCTTCGTTGTGAGAAGCTCGCAATACGATCTGCGCGAGCAAGGACAAGTTAGGCGTCTGATAAGTGATTGCCGTCCGGATCTTGTTATCCACTTGGCGGCAGTCGTTGGTGGTATTGGCGCGAACAAGGAGAATCCTGGCAAGTTTTTCTATGACAATCTGCTGATGGGTGTGTTGCTCATGGAGGAATGTCGCAGAGCCGGTGTTGGCAAGTTCGTTGGAGTGGGCACTATCTGTGCGTACCCGAAGTTTGCTCCCGTTCCTTTCAATGAAAACGATCTCTGGAACGGCTATCCGGAGGAAACAAATGCGCCTTATGGACTAGCCAAGAAGATGCTTGTCGTGCAGGCTCAAGCATATCGACAACAATATGACTTCAATGCGATCAATCTTTTGCCGGTAAATCTCTACGGACCAGAGGATAATTTTGATCCGGCTTCCTCACATGTGATACCAGCATTGATCTTGAAGTGTCAGGAGGCAGTCGATTCCGGTGCAGATGAGATAACCGTCTGGGGCGATGGTACACCAACGCGGGAATTTCTTTACGTAACCGATGCTGCTCGCGGTATTGTCCTGGCTGCAGAAAGCTATAACGAG
>CAZSNX010000096.1:5951-11268 GCA_964607945.1 uncultured Candidatus Obscuribacterales bacterium | reverse complement strand
TGTTGTATGTGCCGGGATTCACATGAGCGACATACCTTCCGTTCCGTACGAAATCATCTGGGCAGAAAGATCGATTGTGTCCGTTGCAAATCTGACGCGCCAAGATGCTAACAACTTCTTCGCAACAATCCAAACTCTTCAAATCGAAACTACGGTCAAACGTTACCAACTATCCCAGGCAAACACTGCACTGGACGATCTTCGCAGTGGACGGATTAAGGGAGCGGCTGTTCTGGTGCCTGGGCAATAGTCCATCGCCCTTGTCGAAAGTCGCAGGGGCGGATCAGTTTCCAACATCCATAGACAATCCTCTGGTACGGCAATCGTTGACGAGTTCTGCCAGGAAGATCTCACCAAATGCCAGCAGCTTGGAATCGCCGATGCCATAAATTTTGCGCATCCTGTCGAGCCTGGAAGGGCGAACACGAGCCAACTCTCGCAAGGTGGCGTCGGTAAAAATGACATAAGGAGGCACATGTCGTTCTTCTGCCAGTGTTCTACGCAGCCGGCGAAGCGTTTCAAACAGATCTTTATCCACACCGTCCCAGGATGCTGCATCCGCCTTCGAACGTTTAAGCTGCTCATCCTTGCTGCGTGCCACCGGCTGGAGCAATCGCACGCTAAGCTGATTACGCATTACATCCCAAGATCCCTTATTGAGTTTAAGAATAGGAATATTGCGTCCCAACTCGCCGATATTTTCCTGCAGCAAAACATCTTGACTGATCAGCTGATAGACCCAGTCGCGAATGTTCTCAGCAGTGTGATCGCGCAGAAGTCCATAGGTGCTTAGCTTATCGTGTTCTCGTAGTCGAATGTTCTCAGTATTTTCTCCGCGCAGGATAGAAACAATCTGACCGATACCATAGCGCTCCTTCACACGTGCCACGCACGACAATATCTTTTGCGCAATTTCGATCGAATTCGCGACAGCAACGGTGTCTCCAAAGCAGATGTCGCAGGCAGAGCAGGTATCGGACTGATAGGACTGACCGAAATACCTGACCAGCAGCTTATGCCTGCAAGCCGCCCCCCGGCAATAATTGTCCATCTCCTTCAGATGTTGCATGGAGTGAGCTACGAAAGATGGATCGACATCAGGCTCGGCACCGGATTTTTCTATGATTGATTTCCACGTAAAGTAGTCTGCCCCACCGTGAAGCAGCACGCACTCCGCTTCAAGACCGTCCCGCCCGGCTCGGCCAGTCTCTTGTTGATAGTGCTCCAAAGACTTAGGCATTGCGGCATGGAGAACATACCTGACGTTTGAGCGATCGATCCCCATCCCAAATGCAACAGTTGCCACCACCACGTCGCACTCTTCAGCAGAGAATGCATCCTGAGTCGCACAACGCTGCTCAGGGCCCAATCCGGCGTGATAGGGCATTGCCTTCACACCCTTCTTAACCAGTTGTGCGGTAATTTCATCTACATCCGCACGGCGAAGGCAATAGACAATTCCACCTTCGCCGCGATGCCGGTCGATAATCTCCATCACCTGCTTAATGAGTGTGCCGCGGCGCGGAACAACTCTATAAGTTAGATTCGGACGATCGAAATTACCAACTAGAATTTCGGGTCGTATTAATCCCAATTGTTGCGCAATATCCAGCCGCACCTGCTCGGTGGCAGTTGCCGTGTAAGCATGCATCGACGCATGCGGAAACGATTCTCGCAACTTGGCAAGCTGCCTGTACTCCGGTCGAAAGTCATGCCCCCATTGGCTGATGCAATGAGCCTCATCAATTGCGAAAGTTCTCACATCTATCTGCCGGAGAAGTTCGCATAAATCGGTTTGAATCAACCGTTCGGGAGATACAAACAGCAATCTAATCGCCCCCCGGCGAATCTCTTGCGCATATTCGAACCGCTCCGCAGCAGTTTGAGAACTGTCGAGTTGTATTGCGCTGATGCCGCAAGACTTCAGCCCGTCCACCTGATCCTTCATCAGCGATATAAGCGGCGAAATCACCACGGTGGTATCACCGCGAAAGGCAGCCGGCGCCTGGTAGCAAAGTGATTTGCCGCCGCCGGTGGGAAGAACAACCAGCGAGTCGCGCCCCTCGAGCACCGCTTGCATAGCAGGCTCCTGTAGCGGTCTTAACACATCAATGCCCCAGTAGTGGGCGATCAGCTCCTTGAGTTCAGAAAGCTGTTTAAAGGTCGTCGATGCCATGGTAATACACTCCCAGCAGAGTATACATTCACAAGAACTGGTCAATCCAGTGTAGGATTTAACCTCAAACAATTCACTGTGCAAATCAACAGCAATCGGGATAAATCGATGGAAAAGCGATCCTTTGGTCGAACCAACATGACAGTGAGCGCTCTCGGTTTCGGCGGTGCTGAAATCGGCTTTCGTGGAGTAGCTCAGGACACTGTCGAAAAACTACTGTGCAATGCACTTGACGCGGGATTGAACGTTGTCGATACGGCGGAATGTTATGCGAACAGTGAAGAGCTTATAGGCAAAGCAATTTCCAATCGCAGGCAGGAATTCTATCTTTTCTCAAAAGTCGGCCACGCCGGCAGCTGGGGAGTCGACGATTGGAGCAAGAACGGCATCGAAAAATCAATCGACCGCAGTCTAAAGCGCCTGAAAACAGACTATCTCGATCTCGTCCAGCTTCATAGCTGCGATGAGAAGACTCTGCGCAAAGGAGATGCGGTAGAAGTGCTTCAAAAGGCTCGGGAGTCAGGCAAGGTCCGATACATCGGATACAGTGGAGACGGTACGACGGCACTTCACGCCATCAACATGGGAGTATTTGACACCCTGCAGACATCACTCAGCATTGCCGATCAAGAGTCCATCGAATTGACTTTGCCTGAAGCTCGCAAAAGAGAGATGGGTGTAATTATTAAACGTCCGGTCGCCAACGCAGCCTGGCGGCTGGGCAACAAGCCGGTAGACGACTACAGCAAACCATACTTTGAACGCCTGAAAAAACTGCAATTTGACTTCATTAACGGCGACATGAAAGCATCGATTGAAACGGCGTTGCGGTTTACCTTAAGCGTGCCAGGAGTACACACAGCCATTGTTGGCACAACTCAACCCGGTCGCTGGCAGGAGAATGCGTCGCTGCTCGCAAAGGGACCTCTTTCAACTGCGGAGTTCGAAGCAATCAGAGATCGCTGGAAGACCGTGGCCACGAGCGATTGGGTCGGTCAAGTTTGACGATGACACTATGTTCACGGTCAGTCTTCCTTTCATGGATTCGAGCTCTTGTTCAGCATTGGTAATACAGAACCTCTCATATGAAGCTCCCGAATGAGCGGACCCACTTGGAATTTGCAGGGAAGCCTTCGCTTGACCTACGGCTTCAGCAACGCTGCGGCTACTATACTGAGAGAGATTCGCTGCGCTTAGTGCCAATGGCTCATCAAATCGAATAGTTCGTACAGATTCCCGATTTGTCCTTCATTTGTCCCGAAAGTGACCCTCTAGCAAAAGAACGAATCTTGATGTCAACAGGGGCGTCGCGCGCCACAGCACATCATGTTGATTTGGAGCTTTCACTAGCATCGGTTCGGCAGTTGTCCGCTTAACCTGCCTGTTTTTCACTTGAGGATACGGAGTTGTTCTCCGGTTAAATTAGAAGCAGCAGCTTGTTAGTCATCGTTATTGCGCTTGCCAGCTTCTCTTGCTTCCTTTGCCAATTCTTTGCGAGCGTCTTCTTCATCTTCGAGCTGCTCTTTTCTTGCTTCCTCTTCCTTGCGCTTCGCGTCTGCGGTCTGTTTGGCCTGCCACTCCGCTTCTGTCATCCATTTATCGACGAACGGGGCCTTTATGTGCACCTTCCCATCTTTGTGTTCTATTTTTGTGAATGGAGCCTTGATCGTTTCATTACCCTGTGCATCTTTTACGATCTTTGTGAATGGTGCTTTTATAGTTTCGTTGCCTTGTGCATCTTTTACTACTTTCGTAAACGGCGCTTTCACCGTTTCGTTTCCCTGTCCGTCTTTAACTACTTTGGTGAATGGCGCCTTTACAGTCTCGTTGCCTTGCGCATCCTTTACTACCTTGGTAAATGGTGCGTTCACCTTCTCAGTGCCGTTTGCGTCCTTTTCGACACGCGTAAATGGCGCTTTGGTTACTTCAACGGCATCTTTGGAGTCTTCTGCTCGTGCCGCTTGCCCAAAAGCAATCACCGACAACACCACTGCTAGTGAACAATTGAAGATTCTGTACTGCATGGAAGTCTCCTTGTTGAATACAGGCAAATCCTAGCAGATCCGTACTTTTCTACTATAAGTAGAGCTAAGGGTCTCTTCTTCCATATACTTATACAGTATTACCCGGCTGGCTTGTGCCCAGTCCAGTGAACAGCTTGTAAATTGACTCTGCAGCCTGTTCACCACTTGCGATGCAATCAGGAATTCCGACCCCGCGATAAGCATTGCCGGCTACATATAACCCATTTAGTGAGTTCAGGCGTGATTCTATCTTAGCAACCAGGTCAAGATGCCCTACTTGATATTGCGGCATAGACCGAGACCATCTGGATACCAACTTGAAAGTTGGCTCAACCGAAACTCCTAGGTAGCGCCGAAGATCTCTCTGCGTCGACTTCAATAGCTCACCGTCGTCGAGTTCGGAGATATGCGGATTCAGCGCGCCACCCAGGAACGCTCGTAATTGAACCATCCCCGCCGGCGCTCGCCCGGCGAATTTCACACTGCTGAAACTGCATGCAATCAAAGAAGAAGGCTCAATCGCCGGCACAACGAACCCAAACCCATCTAACGAATGTGAGATATCTGCTCGATCGTACGTCAGATTGACAACAACCGAACCAGCCGACTCCACCGTCGCCAGTTGTGACGACAGCGTCGGATCAGCATCAGCAACGAGACCGGATGCAATCTGACCAGAAGTTGCTAAGACTACAAAATCAGCTGCAAGTCTCTGCCCTGATTTCAACACTACATCCCATGAAGAATCTTGAGAATTTCGCACCACCTGTAACACCGCAGTGTTTAGCTGCTTCGCAGCCGCAGGTAGCTTAGCTGCGAGCGTATCGACCAGAACTTGCAGTCCGTCATCCAAACTGACGAAAGTGCCGTACCTTGCTCCACTTTCCTTGCGACTACCCGGATTACCTTTTTGCTCGACCATCAGGCCCTTAATCACACTTCCATACTTTGATTCCAAATCAAGAAATCGTGGCATAGTAGCCCGCAGGCTGAGCTTTGTCGGATCGGCCGTGTATACGCCGCCCAGTAGCGGCTGGGCAACCCGCTCCAGCGCTTCTCGTCCGAGACGCCTTTCGACGAATTCAGCCAAGCTCTCATCACCAATGTCCTTTCGTTT
>CAZSNX010000096.1:0-5941 GCA_964607945.1 uncultured Candidatus Obscuribacterales bacterium | reverse complement strand
GATGGTTGGTGTCGCGATTGCCCTTCCACTTGACGTTTCGGCAGCACCAGATCCATCGCCACACGCATCTTGCCAATCGGGCTGAACAAAGGTGACAAAACGAACGGCCACCACTGAGCGGGAGCCATCATCGAAAAGCCTTCCGGCACAGGATGAAGCTTGCCACGAAACGCAATGAAGGCTCTTCGAAACTGCTCGTTAGTGTTAATGAGCCTTTCTGACAAACCGAGGCGTTGGCAGAGATTGATGCCGGCCGGCTTTTGAGTGATAAACGAGTCTGGTCCACACTCCCAGACTGAACCATTCTCTCGAATCGTCTGAATTACACCACCCAGCCTATTTCCAGACTCAACCAGAAGGACTGACGGACGTAGACTTTCCGCAGTAGAGAGAAATAGTTCCTGCAGCCGATGAGCGCACGCAAGGCCCGCTATGCCACCGCCAATTACGACAACTCTCTTTTGCCGAGGATTGGAAGCCGACATTTAGACCTCTCGCCACTTCTTACTGTTGGCTTACTCTTGTTTTCAACAACTCCGCCAACATCTCGATAAACTTCGGATGACAGCCAACCGTTTCGGCTCTGAGCATATTCACTCCGTTTCCAGCAGCAAACTCGGCAGCTTGCACGTCCAAGTCAAATAAGACTTCCACGTGATCGCAAACAAATCCAATCGGCATCACCACTACATTTCTGAAGCCACCACTTTTAGCCTCCAGAATCGCCTCGCGTATATCCGGCTCAAGCCAGGGTTGATGGGGGCTGCCACTGCGGCTTTGATAGGCGACCCGCCAATTGCTTTGATTCAACTTATCGCAAATCAGTTGGGCAGTTTCTCCAATTTGACGAGCATAGCCTGACGAGTCAGACATATACGTGGGCACGCTGTGCGCAGTAAAGATGAGCAGAGTAGATTCACGCTCAGAGCGATCTATGAGCTTGAGCTTCTCTGAACATCGGTCGGCAGCTGCTTCTATGAAAAGCGGATTAGTGTGCCAGGATGGTGCGAATTCGATTCGGAAAAATGAATCGCTTACTTCCTCAAGCGCCGCTTCAACAGCTTTTACATAACGCTCGAAACTCGCCTCAGTTCGATGCGGTGCCATCACGATTGCGACCGCATACGATACCTTATCGCTTACCAACTTCTTGATGGTGTCACCAATATAGGGTGCCCAGTACAAAAAACCGAGAGACACAGGCATCGTGCACCCGCGCACGGACAGCGCTTCCTCGAGACTACGAGCCTGCAATTCCGTCAGCTCTTTGAACGGTGACTTCCCACCAATCACTCGGTATTGATCGATCACAGCTTCAATGCGCTCTTGTGACACGCTTCTGCCGCGCGTAACATTCAGAATGAACGGTCTGACCTCCTCGAAGGAAGTTGGCCCGCCGAATCCCAGCATGAGAACTGCTTCTTTTCCCTGGTTCATCTCAACGTCGTCCCAGTTCGTGAACCAACTCCACCAGATACTTTACGTTGTCAACAGGAGTCTGCGGCAGCACACCATGGCCAAGATTGAATACATAACCACTTCTGTTACCCGCTTCAGCAAGAACTTTCCGAACACGACTTTCAATCACTGAGCGTCCGGACAGCAGCACTACCGGATCCAGGTTGCCTTGCACTGCAACGCTGTTACCCAGGCGCCCCCACGCATCAGCGATGCCTACCCGCCAATCGAGACCAATCACATCACCGCCTGCGTCACGCAGCATTTCAAGTAAATGAGCTGTCCCTGTTCCAAAATGAATGACTGGAGCACAACCAGCGACTCCAGCTATCAGCGTGCGCATGTGAGGAAGAACGAAGTCGCGATAATCGTCTTGAGAAAGACAACCGACCCAAGAATCAAACAGCTGAACCACTTGGGCACCAGCTGCTACTTGCAGCTTCAAGTATTTGACGGTCAGCTCTACCAATCGATGCATCAGGACGTTCCATGAATCCGGCTCACGGTACATCATTGACTTCGTATTCTCATAGTTGCGAGAAGCGCCACCTTCCAGGAGGTATGAAGCAAGAGTGAACGGAGCGCCTGCGAACCCGATCAATGGAATAGTCGGACGCAGCGCCGCTCTGGTCAATTTAATCGCCTCGAGCACAAAACCCAGCGATTCTTCCGGCTCAACCGGCAACAATCGGTCGATCTCTCTTCTCGATCTTGGCGGTCGCTCGATTACCGGCCCATCCCCTTTGAGAAACTGCAGTCCGACCCCCATCGGCTCCAGCGGTAAGAGAATGTCCGAAAAGATAATGGCAGCGTCGACATTGAGCATTTCGACAGCCATCACGGTCACTTGGCATGCCAAGTCCGGGTTCTTACACAGTTCAAGGAAGCCGACCTTTGAGCGAATATCTCTGTACTCAGGCATAAACCGCCCGGCTTGCCGCATCAGCCAGACCGGTGCGTATTCGGTTTGCTGCCGACGGCATGCCTTCAAAAAGGCGCTACTTTCAAATTCGGCGACATGAGCGGCACTTGAATCAGTTGACTGAGTTGCAATTTCCCTATCTTCCGAACACTTGGTCACCGGTCGATCTCCGCATAAACTGACGCCTACAAACAGCTTGTGATCCTAACACAATCACTGACGGCAAGCTTCTCAAACGCATTTGCAGTGGTTCTGTTCAACCTTACGCCCGGCATCAAGAATGCTGCCTGGTCTTTCGCACTGCCACTTGCCGGGCTCCACGGCAAAATGGACGGCACGGACCACAACCGATTGGTTAGCATACTTTCAACTTGCAGAAAGGTTAAGAACCATGTTGATCGTAAACAAACGTGTACAATGATGACCGATTTCCGGACCGGAGGAAGGCAGAATGCGTCGATTCAGCCCGAGGCACGCGATAGACATTCCGACTAAACTTCCCCGAACTGCAATAGCAGTCCTGGCAAGCGGAGGGCTGCAGAGCGCCATCCTGACCGCTCATCTGCTTGACGAATTCGAGACGGTATACCCGGTATACGTGCGGATCGGCTCATCACTGGAGCGGGCTGAAGAACAACAATTGCGCCGTTTTCTCGCTGCTATTCGCGGACCGAAATTGGGTCGCCTGGCAATTATCGAGAGCACCCAAGGCACAGACGAGAGCGAACGCTGCGAGCAGCTTTTATCCCGCGCGGCTGACTGGTGCGCTTCTAACGGCATTACATCATTGGCGATCGGAACGCTTGAGCAGGTCGTGCTTCCTGAAACAGAACAATCAAGCAAGGTCCGAATAATCAGCCCGTTTGCAACAATCTCAAGGAGCAGCGTGCTCGAATTAGGCCGCGACCTGCCACTCGAGTTTACCTTCTCGTGTTCGCGCCCGGTGCTCAAAGGATTGTCAGCCAAGCATTGCGGACAATGCTTGAAATGTCAGATGCGAAAGCTAGGGCTGGCCGGTCTCAGAATGAACGATCGCACTATCTATGCAGACTCCGAAAAGTTAGCGCTTTCAGCTTCCTAACTTGGCTTGGCGGCGGCAGATACGACAGGATGACGCAGCCGCGCAGAAGTTGCACAGGGTAGGCAATATAATTATTGTTTGTAGGGGGCGGCTCTGGCAGCCGCCTTAGTACAATCTGAAGAAGCGGTCGTACAGGACTGCAAAAGCTGAGTATGTCCACGACTGAAAAAGAAGAATCGTTCGACACTGTAATCATCGGGGCAGGTCCAGCCGGTGCCAGCTGTGCCCTGGAGTTACATGAATCGCGAGTCGATTACGTATTACTGGAAAGATCCAGCCAAGCCGGCGGTCAACTTGGCGATATTCATAATCCGCTCACGAACCTGGCTCCAGCCTACTGGCAAGATGGTCCGGCTCTGCAAGCGTCGATGATCGCAATGCTGAAAACAATCGGCTGCAACCTTCGCATCAACACTACGGTGCATGCAGTAGATCTCAAATCAAGGAAACTATTCACGTCGCAAGGAGTTTTTCAGGCTAGAACTATTTTGCTTGCGACCGGATATCGCCTTCGCCGGTTAGATTTACCGGGCTGGTCAGGTCTTGGAGAAAGCGTCTGCTATCACATAAGTTCATCGTCCCGACAGTTTTCCGGCGCTGCCGTAGCGATAGTAGGCGGCGGAGACAACGCCCTGATGCAAGCAATCGAGCTGGCGGACCGCTGTTCCAAAGTCTACTTAATCAATCGCAGCGAGGCATTCAAATCCCGCCCGGACTTGCTTTCAGAACTGCGGAGTCGTAAAAACGCAGAGATACGCGTAAATAGCCTCGTTAAGAGACTGGGCGGTACTTCTGCGCTCGAATGGCTCGAGATATCTTCTGCCGTTGACCATACGGAGGAGCGAGTTTACGTGGACGGACTGGTGGTAAAGATTGGCTTCGTACCGAATATCGAGCTATTCGCAGACCAGTTAGCACTGGACGACAACAGTCATGTTTTGATCGATCAAAACTGTGAAACATCCGTCGCCGGGACTTTCGCAGCCGGAGACATTACAAATCCCGGTTATCCACGCATTGCAACAGCGCTGGGACAGGGAACGCTGGCAGCCAAGTCAATCCGCAGAATTCTGGAGAGCCGCTAGCACCTTTTCACAATTGAAATGACTGATTGACACCAAATCGCACCTAGCAATACATATATCCTGCAAGACATACGTCAATAGAAACAGCTCCATGAGAAGGTAGAGTTATATCATCGGAGATATAGAAACTCGAAAAATTAACATCACGCAGAGTATAGGGAAGAAAACAAGACACGGCTGTAAGCAGTAAAGACTTGGACCTCACGCAGAAAGCCAATCGACTTGAGTGCGAAAGGGTACTAAGCTCAATTAATCGCGAATAGCAAAAATGTTTTCAATCACGCCCTGAACAACTAGATCCGGGGTAGATGCACCGGAAGTAATACCAATGGTGACTTCACATTCCGGCAACCAGGGCTCGGTCAAGACTGATTCCGTTTTATACAAGGGCTTATGAGAGATTCGATTGCCCGGTCCGATACAATCTTGGCCATCTATATGGAAAGCAGGAATGCTGTTCTCTTTTGCAATCTCGAAAAGGTGACCGGTATTTGAGGAATTGTATCCGCCAATCACCAGAATCAGGTCGAGTGTTTCTCCAACCATCTTCATCATCGCGTCCTGACGTTCCTGCGTAGCATCGCAGATGGTATCACCGGGACTGAGGAAGTGCTCGTCCAGCTTGCTTGGTCCGAACTTCTGCAGCATGGTTCGTTCGAAAAGCTTGCCAATCTGCTCCGTTTCGCCTTTAAGCATGGTTGTTTGATTGGCAACACCAAGCCGCTCAAGATGCTTATCGGGGTCAAAACCTACCGAGTAGGCAAGCTTGAACTTTTCGAGAAATTCAGCTCGGCTGAACTTCCCTTGAATATATGCACAGACCCACTGAGCTTCATCAAGATTCTGCACAATCAGATAGTTTTGAGCGCGCGATGAAGTGGCGACAGTCTCTTCATGATTGTATTTGCCGTGGATTATCGCTGTAAAATCAGCTTGTTTGTACTTATTTACGCGGTTCCAGACGCGCGACACCCAGGGGCAGGTGGTGTCGACAATCTCACAGCCCTTGTGTTCGAGCAATTGCATCTCCTCAACACTGGCCCCAAAGGCCGGCAAGATCACCACATCACCGGCAGCGATGCCCGAAAAGTCCTTGGAGCCCTGGTCGTCGACCACGACAAAATCAATCAGCATTTTGCGCAACTTGTCATTGACCAAGGGATTATGAATAATTTCGTTGGTTATCCAAATCTTGCGGTCCGGAAAGTGCCGGCGAGTCTCATAGGCCATAGAGACAGCCCGGTCCACCCCCCAACAGAATCCAAACGCTTCGGCCAGCCTGACGGTTATGTTGCCGGAAGTGAGTGTATTGCCGCTTTGCCTCATCTGCCCGATCAAATCGGACTCATACTCGCGCTGCAAATCGACTTGAACTTCTTCCTTCAGTCCGAAGCC
>CAZSNX010000095.1:0-11284 GCA_964607945.1 uncultured Candidatus Obscuribacterales bacterium | reverse complement strand
ACTAAAACGGCGCGAACTCGAACAAAAATCACATCAACATGTCTCAACCAGCAAGATCGATTAATGGGCTTCTTTCTTAGTTATTCCCGTCGAGTCAAATCTGGAGTCGGATGCGACTTCATCTACGCCTGCATATCTTTTGTAGCGGCCGGTTTGCTACTTTCTTCCTGCACCGATGCAAGACATCCTGATTCAACCGGAGCAACTCCGGAAGCTTCACAGGAGCCGGCGGTTGTACAGACCGAGCAGAAGCTGCTGCAACATCTCAAGCAAGCCGAGTCGAAGGGGCAAAATGATCCACAATTCGATCAAAGCTTGAATCGATTGGCGTTCTTCTATGCGGAGGAAGGCCGCCCCCGTGATGCTGAGCCGCTCTATCGTCAACTTGTCGAAGTGCGCATGAAGGTTCTTGGAGCAGACAATCATGGAGTTGCAGCCGCACTCAATGACTTGAGCGGGGTGATGAGCGCCCAAGGAAAGAACAAGGAAGCAGAAGCTCTGGTTGAACGCGCTCTTGCCATTACCGATAAGACCGGACGAAAGGACGATCCGGATTCGGCGCGATGTCTTGCCAGTCTTGCCGAAATCTATGCGCGAGAAGGTCTGTTGGACAAGGCGGAACCACTGCTCATCAAGTCTTTGGATGTACTGAACCGAGTGAGCGGGCCGCAGCATCGAGACACCATTACGGTCATGGACAAGCTAGGCATGATTTATGAGTTTAAGCACAAAAACGGCCAGGCAGAAGAGTTGTACAAACGTTCGCTTGATTCAACCGAAAAGACTTTCGGTGCAAACAGCATAGAAGTGGCCGGCAAGTTGCATAACCTGGCTAAGCTCTATGCGGAACAGGGACGGTATTCAGAGGCGGAGCCGCTGGTGGTGCGTTCTCAATTGGTTCTGGAAAAGGCGCTGGGACCTTGCCACCCGCTTGTGGCACACAACTTGAACAGCCTGGCGATCGTTTATGACGATCAAGGCAAACTGAAGGCTGCCGAACCCACCTATGAGCGAGCATTGTCCATGGCTGAAAGGTACTGGGGACCAGGGCATCAGGAAGTGGCGGACATATTGATAAGCATGGGTGAGCATTATCGCAGTGCCGGCAATCCAAATAAGGCTGAAACACAGTTGTCCAGGGCTCTGGCAATTTTGACCAAATTAGGCAAAGTGGACAGTTCTGCCGGTGCGAATTGTTTGTATAAGTTAGGCAACGTCTATTTGTCGATGCGCAAGTTCGATCTGGCAGAGACAAATTTCAAGAGATCGCTAGTTGTCTATGAAAAACTCGAAGGTCCTGATGGACGAGACGTCTCGCTTTGTCTGTTCAATTTAGCTGAGACCCTTATGCTGTCAGGCAAGGAGTCGCAAGCCGAACCATGGATGAAGCGATCAGTTGCTATCGCTGAAAGGATTATGCCTGCCGGTGATCCGGAGCTGGCGACGGTTCGTAAGGACTATGCGGTGTTGCTGCGTAAGCTCGGGCGCAAGGGCGAAGCCGACAGAATGGATGCTAGAGTGAAGAAGTCGAGCTCAGCCAAGAAATGACCTTTCAGCGGTCATTTCGCAACCGGACACTTAGCTCAGACTCATTTGATTCGGCAGGAAATTTAGACATAAACCCTATTCAAGTTGCTAAGAGTCTAGTAACTTAGTTATGAGATCGTCTCCAAAGCGTCGGTTCCTCAGGAGCTCAAGCAGCAATGAATGAACAACACACTTTCAAGACTCCGGAAGCTCCCAAGGAAGACCATGACACTGGGCATAAGGAGACTGACAATCTCTCCAATAGCAGTTTGGATCTTATGAAAGGCATCAATGATGTCGGCAAGAGTTTGCAGAATCTCGCTGACAGTGTAAAGAATGTACTGGGAAATGTACAAATCGGCGAAGCTCAGAACTCTAACCATCAGTTTAAAACTGCACATAGCAACGATATGCTTGGTGGATTTCAACTGGTAGACGAGAAGCAACAGGCGGCCAGTCCAGCACACCCCGATGCTCATGTTCGCGGAGCATTGCTCAACCGATTGCATGCCAACGAGCATGCCGGAGCCAATTCCGGCGAGCACGGCAATACTGATGTTCGCAGTCAGATGTTACATCGGCTATTGGAAAAGTCCCATTCCGACGAACAAAAGCATTTTCAGCGCGGTTCGCTTCTGGATACGAGCAATCTCGCTCAAGATAGAACCTATCGCGCTGACAACTTAAATCAATCGCTAGCCAATATGGATGTTCACCATCAAGGACAGATGGCATATCGCTTCCCTCCAACCGGCAACGACATGCTTCCCGGTCGGGACCCGCATATGAATGGCTACAAGATGGACAATCAAAGCCTCTTGAATGGTTTTAACGGTTCTAACGAGCGTTGGGGCGGCAATTATCAGGCTTCAAACGATGGCGGTCCATACCATATCAATCCGCTTAAAACGGTAATTGATATGTGGAAAGCCGATAAGGGCCAGAAATCTTGGACTAACGAGCTGCACAATCAGGGCTTCCATAGCCATCTTGGCGGTCGGTAGTTACTGAAATCCTTCATTTCGCTGGGGTTGACTTCCTCTGCGATTAGACTTAGTCTAATTGCAGAGGAAGTTTAATTCGAGTTGCTGAAAATGAATCCTGTCGAAGATTTACTTAGATGCCTAGGCGTCAAGCCGTCTCCGCAGCGGGTAGTGATTGCCGAATATGTAATGAATACCTGTTGTCACCCTACTGCCGAGCAGATTTTGCAAAGCGTAGCCGATCGCTTGCCTGTCTCCTTGTCTCGGGCGACTGTGTACAACACGCTCAATACGCTTGTTCACGCCGGAGTGATCCGGGAGGTTTTCACGGAGCCAGGTCCTGCCCGGTACGATGCCAATCTGGACAAGCACCATCATTTTGTAGACACGAAGACTGGAAAGATCTTCGACATTCCCTGGGAAGAGGTGCCTCAATTGCCGCAGGAGCTTACCGGAAAGTACAAAGTCCATGGCTATCAAATCACCTTTTTCGGACAGATGGAGGAGTAAGGAGCCTTTTTTTTAAACAACGGTTAGACTATGTCTAAGAGTAGATGAATTCTATAGAGGGTCAAGTCATGAGATGGCAGAAAAACAAAAAGACAAGAACTGCAGACAATTTGCAGGCAGCTTTCGCCGGTGAATCGATGGCTAATCGGAAGTACTTGTACTTTGCAAAATTAGCAAGAAAGTTAGGGAGCGAAGATATTGCCAAATTGTTCGAGGAGACGGCTCATCAAGAAACCGCACATGCCTTTGCCCATCTGGATTTGATTTATCCAGAGTCGCAGATGACAGTCGAGAAGCTGCTGGAGCTAGCGATTGAAGGTGAATTGTATGAAACAAATCAGATGTACCCGCAATTTGAGCAGATAGCCTGGGAAGAGGGTAATGAGGCTGCGGTTCTTGAATTCCAAGAACAAGCTGCTGAGTCTCGCGAACATGCAAATACCTTCGAGCAAGCTGCAAAACGATTTCGAGCGTTAGGAATGGTCGAGGCTTATCACGCTGAGCGTTATCAAAGGGCATTAGACCGATTCAAGGAGTCAGCATGAGCTTGACCGGACATTTACAGGCCAAGTAAGGAGGGTTCGCAGATGAAACTCAAAGAAAAGCACGTGCTCATAACCGGCGCTTCGCAGGGTCTGGGCCGAGCGATGGCGGTTGAATTCGCGCGGCAAGGCGCCAAGGCACTGGTATTGGTGGCGCGGCAATTGGACGGGCTAAATGAGACAGTCCGCCGCATCAAACAAGGATCGCCGGATGCGCTTGTGATTCCAATCGGTGCCGATCTTTCCTGTTTGGAAGCGATCGAAACGATTGTTGCCACTACATTTAGTGCACTGCACGGAAAGTTGGATGTCTTGGTAAACAATGCGTCCTATCTTGGTCCTTCGCCGATGCCGCTGTTAGTGGACTATCCGCTCGACGAGTTCCAGCGAGTAATTGCAACTAATTTATTGGCACCCTTTCTTTTGACCAAGAAAGCATTGCCGGCAATTATTGCCAGCGGCGGATCGATCATCAATGTCACCAGTGATGCCGGAGTCACCGGTTATTCCGGATGGGGAGCCTATGGCATTTCCAAGTTCGGTCTGGAAGGCCTGTCTCAAACCTGGTCGGCGGAATTGGCTCAAACCGGAGCGCGCGTCAACTGGGTCGACCCGGGCAGCATGAACACTGCTATGCACAGAGCGGCTGAGCCTGAAGAAGACCCATCCCAGTGGTCCGATCCATCTCTGGTGCTCGATGTATTTATTTTTCTTGCTTCCGATGAATCAATTGGGGTAAACGGCAAACGATTTCGAGCTCAGGAAAGCGGCTGGGGCTGGGAAACCTGCCAAGACACCGCTGTTAAGTCTAGACCGATCAGAGAAAACTGCGCTTGAGGTAAGTGTTATGAATACTGCGTTTTCATTCGAATTGCCCGATCAGCTGGTGGCAAGCTCACCGCCTGAAGCCAGGGGAGTGGGGCGAGATCAAGTCAGGTTAATGGTTCTCGAAAGGACCAGCGGTAAAGTCACTCATGCGAATTTCTCAAACTTGAGTAAATTCCTTTCGCCCAATGATTTGCTCGTCTTTAATGCAAGTCGAACGCTGCCGGCTTCTCTAGTCGGTCGCTGCAACGCGAGCGGCTCCTCTATTGAAGTCAGGCTTGCCGAGCATCGCGGAGGCGATAATTGGTTGGCCCTTCTGCTCTGTCAATCCGGAGGCTTGTTTTCTTGCGGGCTCGAAAAGGGAATGAAAGTAAATTTCGGTCCTGACCTCAGCGCCGAGGTGTTGGAACGCGATCGCACGATTAACCGACTTTGGTTGCTCAAATTCTCGCAGTCCGGTTATCGATTGATCGACTCCATCTATCGGCTTGGCAAGCCGATTCGATACGAGTATGTACCGACTCCCTGGAAGCTGGAGCACTATCAAAATGTCTATGCTGGCGAGCCCGGCTCCGCCGAGATGCCTTCGGCCGGCAGAGCCTTTACCTGGAAGGCTCTCTTCGACTTGAAAAAACATCGGATCGGCACGGCGTTTATCCTGCTCCATACCGGGCTGTCATCGTATATGGATGATCGATTGGATGCTCAACACCCTGCGTCTCGGGAAGAATTTGTGATTGGGCAGGAAGCTGCCGCCAAGATCAATGCCGCTCGCTCGGTCAATGGCAGAATCATAGCGGTCGGTACGACTGTAGTTCGAGCGCTGGAATCAGCCGCGGATGAAAACGGTCGCGTCACCGCCAGCCATTCGCGCACGCGCTTGAGAATTACTCAGAGCAGCCGGCTTAAGGTAGTGGATGCGTTACTGACCGGGCTTCACGAGCCGATGGCCAGTCATCTCGATATGCTTGCTGCCTTCGCACCGGTGCAGTTCATCAGGCGTTCTTACAATGAAGCTGTCCAAGAAGGTTACCTCTGGCATGAATTTGGCGACTTGAATCTCATTGTCTAGGTCGCCAACAACTGTTAGTTGGTTAATTTGGCAGTAAAATTGAGTCAATTGGATTCGCATTCCGCACTGGAGAGACAACATGACCGCGAAGACACAACCGTTATATAAAACTCGCATCGACATGCCTGAGTCCGACAGAATTAAGACCATTGAAATTCTGAATAAGACTCTGGCAGCGACTCTTGACTTGAAGACCCAGGTTAAACAAGCACATTGGAATGTCAAAGGGTGGGACTTCTATCAACTGCATTTGCTGTTCGATGAGATTGCCGGAGAGATAGAAGAGTACACCGACCTGTTTGCCGAAAGAATCACCACCCTTGGTGGCTATGCCAACGGTACGGCCCGTGATGCGGCGCAGAATTCGGTGCTGCCGGAATATCCCCATGATGCAATCGGCAGTGTAGAGCACCTCAATGCACTGGCGGAACGCTTGGCGCAATTCGCAAAGTTAGTGCGTGACGCAATAGCCAAGACGGCTGATTTAGGGGATGCCACTACATCAGATGTCTACACTGAGGTTTCACGCACTATCGACAAGCGTCTTTGGTTCATTGAAGCGCACTTGCAAGGCAATTAGCCCCACTTATTGCCAGTTTTGAATCGGAGCGCCGTAGAATGAAACTCTCTGCGGCGCTCTTCAAATTTGCCGAACCTTACTTCAATAGCAGAATTTTGAATTCCGGCGGTCTATTGATTGCGACTTAGATGATGCCTGCGTGCAGCAAATCCTTTAAATGAATGGCACCGGTTGGACGTCTGTCATCGTCAACGATTAAGAGATCGGATATCTCGTGCTTCTCCATTATGCGAAGCGCCTCGGTCGCCAGTGAGGCGAAAGAGATTGTCTTGGGATCGGCACTCATGAGGTCGCCGGCGCTCTTGCTGAATGCGTCCTTGCCCCATTTTACAAGCGCGCGACGCAGGTCGCCGTCTGTGATTATGCCGGTCAGCCTTTGGTTGGAGTCACAGACCGCAGTGAATCCAAGACGCTTGCGATCGATCTCGATCAGCACGTCGGCATAACTTGCATCGAGACTGACAGCCGGCACTTCCAGCCCGGAGCGCATGATGTCTTTGACCGTCACCAGTCGCTGTCCGAGACTGCCTCCCGGATGCGCACGCGCGTAGTCTTCCACCCGAAAGTTCTTCTTGGTCATTAACACGATCGCCAGCGCATCGCCCATCGCCAGCATTGCAGTCGTTGATGATGTCGGAGCCAAGTTGAACGGGCATGCTTCTTTGGATACGGCGACATCGAGTGTGACATCGGAAATCTTCGCCATCGTGGAATCGGTGTTGCCGGTCATGGAGATAATCTTGATCCCCAGCCGTTTGATTGGATCCAGCGCTAACTTGATCTCTTGAGTTTCACCGGAGCTTGACAACGCTAAAACCAGATCTCTTACTTCGAGCATACCGAAATCACCATGCCTGAGCTCGGCCGGATGGACCACGAAGGCTGGTGTGCCGGTAGATGCCAATGTCGCTGCGATTTTCGAGCCGATATGACCGGATTTACCCATCCCGGTAACGACAACTTTACCTTCGCACTCCATTAATAGTTGAATGGCCCGATTGAATTCGTCAGAGAGGCGCTCGCGCATATCTAAGATAGCGTCCGCTTCCGTCTGCAGCACTTTCTTGGCTTCTGCGACAAGCTCAGATTCGACCGCCATATCCAAGACATTTAGAGGGTCGGGCTCCATGCTTGCCGCGCTGGCGGCTCCGGCAGTGAAACTGGTGCCTTTACCGGCGTATGTGGTTGCGACTGGGGTTGAATCAAAGCTGTCCATTTGTGAATTTCTGAAACGCTGTTTGTGCAACTTGCCAATAGATTATCAGCAATGAAGCGCATTTGCTGAGATGCCAGGAGAATGATCCATTTTAAGTGGGAAATTGCCGTTATTCTTGAGATAACTTTAGGGCATTACATCTGTATCATCTTTGTGGGGATTATCTGGTAGCTCGCTGCCCTCTTTTCGTGCGTAAATGTAAGGTACATAAGGTAGGAAATTCGCAACGATGTTTCTTTCGGGAGAAAAGCTGGAGAGCGGCCACTATACGGTCATCAAGGAACTCGGCCAGGGCGGGATGGGTGTTGTCTACCATTGCCACGATGAACTTCTTCAGCGCGATGTAGCGATCAAAATTCTTCTTCCGGAACTGACTACCAACAAAGACACTCTGGAAGGATTCATTCAAGAAGCTCGCCTTGCTGCTCAACTCGAGCATCCCAATGTCGTGACGATTTACGAAATCGGAAAAGAGGAGCGCCAGGGCAAGCTGCACCACTACATGGCGATGGAATATCTGACTGGTGGCAACTTGGCCAGCAGGATAAACGGTAAGCAGCTATCAATCGAACATTGTCTCAACTGGATGAAGCAATTGGCTAACGGTCTGGCTTATGCGCATAAGCGAGGCATCGTTCATCAAGACATTAAGGCTGACAACATTTTTATTACGACCGAAGGTGATCTCAAGATTGGCGATTTCGGTCTGGCAAGGTTGGCTGCCAGCCGAGCGAAAGGTCGTCCCGGCCATCACGGTATGGGCACTCCGGCTTATATGTCGCCGGAATTGTGTAGGGGTGATCCTCAAGATCACCGTTCCGATATTTACTCAATGGGCATTTTGTTTTACGAGATGGCATCAGGACAACTGCCGTTCAAGGCTCGTGGCATGATCGAAATGGCCATGAAGCACGCCAGCGCGCCGGTGCCTTCTGCGCGCAAGTTGAATCCGCTCGTGCCGGAAGCACTGGACAAAGTCGTGCAAAAGATGATGTCCAAACAGCAAGCGGACAGATTTCAATCGATGGCTGAAGTGCTCTCGATTCTCGATGATTTGATCTTTGAGCTGCGCGTCGCGCGTCTCGGTCTCGGACCGAAGGTCGGAGCGGGCGGAAAGGGCAGTGGTTTCTTTCAGCCGCGTATCTCCCAGTCAGCCGATCCCGAAGTAGCGGCGGGCGAAGCTGTCCAGAAAGCACCACCGCCGCCACCGCCTCCGCGGATAATCGACCTTACAGATGTTGGAATTCCAAAAGAATCCAACAGCGGCCCGGTTGTTCTGGAGCCTCCTGTAAGCAATGACAGACCGCGCACGTTCGAGGAATATATCAGACCGCTGGAAGAGTATGCGCCACCAGCAATGCCCTCGCAACCATTCTCGACGGCTCCCCCGCCACCACCGGTTGCCGAGCCCGTGCCGCCGGTATCGATGCCGAAGAGGCACCTGGAGCTGTTGTGGGCGTTTCACAGCTTCGGCCCGATCGGCTGGAGAACTACGCCGGTCACAAACAAAGAGGGCACTGTGATTTTTTGCGGCTCCTCAGATGGCACTTGTTATGCACTGGATGCCACCAGTGGTAGCAAGTTGTGGACGTTCGAGACGCGTGGACCGATCCTCTCTTCGGCACAGATTACTAAGGAGCGAATTCTGCTTGCAAGTACGGACGGCGCTGTTTATGCGCTTGCGCCTAAGTCAGGCAGCCTGATTTGGAAAGCTGAGATTGGCTCGCCAATAGTTTGCAATCCGGCAATTTGGCAGGAGCAGATAGTGGCGTGCACATTGGCCGGCGACCTGGTGGCGCTCGCTGCAAAAAATGGCACAGTGCAGTGGAAGTACAAGACCGAGGATGCGATTGTCGGACATCCGGAAGTGGTGAATCCAACGGTGTTCGCTGCATCAAAAGATCAGTATCTGCATGCGGTCAATGTAAACAGCGGCGTGCAACGCTGGCGATTCAAGACGAATGGTGCGCTTGTCTGCTCGCCGTTGGCTTCGGTCGACAGTGTTTATATGGGAAGCATGGACGGCACGTTCTACGCCTTGGACCTCGAAACAGGGCGGTTGATTTGGCAGTACGACACAAACAAACCGATCATCTCGCGCGGGACGATTCATTTCACTACAGTTATCTTCTGCAGTGAGGACCGTTGGCTCTATTGCTGCGAAAAATACGACGGGCATCTGTTATGGAAGGCTCCAGTGCGCGGACGCGTAGTGGCTAATCTGGTGTCATTCGACGGACGGGTGTATGTGGTCAGCCGCGAGGGCTGGGTGCAATGTTTCGACGCCAGAACCGGTGAACAGAAGTGGCAGATGGATACGAAAAGACGGCTGGAAGCCGCGCCGCTGGTCAGCAGCGACGTACTTTCCCTCGGCACCGTCGATGGAGATGTGCTTACTTATTCCCTAGACGATGGTCTTTCCGCGCGTTCCGCTTAATCAACTACTAAGACCGCTTAACCGAGCTTTAATATCCTGTCGAGCAAGATAGCGAAGAAGGCTAAGATGCTTACGAATCCATTGACGTTGAAGAATGCCGCGTTGACCCTGGAAAGATCGGTCGGTTTTACCAGCGAATGCTCCCAAACCAGCATACTTGCTACCATCGTGATACCGGCCCAATATGCGATCCCGACTTGCATTGCGACTCCCAGCGCTGCGAGCGCTGAGATAGTCAAAACGTGCAGCAGGCTCGACAGCATGAGCGCAGTGGCGACGCCAAAGCGAGACGGCATGCTGTGCAACTGTTGCCGGCGGTCAAAATCAACGTCCTGACAGGCATAGATAATATCGAAGCCGGCGACCCAAGTTGCTACAGCCACCGATAGCAGCCAAGGTGCGATGCCGCTTATCTGTCCGGAGGCCGCCACCCAGCCTCCTAATGCCGCGCCGCCGAGAGCTATGCCGAGTACTAGATGGCAAAGCCAAGTAAAGCGCTTGGTATAGGAATAGAAGGACAACCAGAAGATGGCTATCGGTGACAACCACAGACAGATGGGCGGCAATTGGCCGGCGGCAAATAGCATCAAAGCGAAACTGCCGGCGGCAAAGATTGCTGCCTGCCACCTGCTGATGCGACCGGCAGCTACGGCCCGGTCGCTCGTGCGTGGATTCAATGCATCTATGTTGGCATCGATCAGCCGATTAAGCGTCATCGCAGCGGCTCTTGCACCGCCGAAGGCCAGGATTGTCCAGAGCACTGTCGAAAGGCTCGGCAGTGTTTTGGAAGCAAGAACCAATCCCGACATCGCAAATGGCAAGGCGAAGACAGTGTGCTCAATCTTAATCATCTCCGACCATTCTCTAAGCAATGGCTGGCGTTGGTTTCTTTCGGCGCTTAAGAGTGTAGTGGAGCTTACAGACTGCTCGGAGCGCTGGCTTTGTTCTTCTCTTGCTGGGGTTTTCAAGATTGTCGGTCCAGAATTGAGTATAAAACGGTGAAAATTATCGGGAACATACTAGCCTGCCACATGATAACCTGTGCTATGGGGGGTAGACTAATGGTCGGCCTGTGCTTGCAAGTTGTTCATCTTATGGAATAGGATTTCGATCTTCGAAATGCCAGTCAACAAGCGGTCTGGAGCGATTCCTTGAGTTGTTAACAAGAGGAAAGTAAAATACAATCATGAATTCGAACGAATATTCACAAGGCGGAGCAGGTGGTCAAAAACCTCAAGGATCGCCTGGAAAGACAATTGACCTGCAAGGTGTGGCGGCATTTGTCGGGTTGGTGGAGCTGTTAGCTCAAGAACTGGGAACCAGCCCCGGTCGAATTCAAGGATTGCTTCCAAACGGACCGGCCAGCTTTGAGGAGCTGGTGGGCGAGATTGTTGTGAATAATCAAGGATTTCACCGCAGCTTGATTCTTTTAGCCAGTCCGGGGTCGCCGCTAAGATTGCGCTTCCGCTCCAGTTGGCACAATGGGCAGAGCCACGACAGTGAATCTGGCACTATCAGCGGTGTCGAGTCTCATTTCTTCCTGACTGCGACAGTCGAACAGATATTACCTCAAGGGCGAGCGCTTGCTCGAT
>CAZSNX010000094.1:3224-11295 GCA_964607945.1 uncultured Candidatus Obscuribacterales bacterium | reverse complement strand
AGCAAATGGAGATGGGTCTTGGCAGTCTCGGATTGGACCTGGCATCTTTTGCTGTGGGTGGATATGCAGCAGGAAAGTTGGCACCCCAGATCGGCTCAGAGATGTCTTTGGCATATAAGGAGATTGCAGGCAGTGGCAAACAGTTGACCACCTTCGTCGCAGACTTAGTGCCGAAGCTTGCCGGGCCAGACTCGGCAGTTGCCTTAGCTCATGCTGGAGAAGGAAAGCCCGGTGCAGGCTCGACATCCGAGTCACCGTTGAGTGATTTTGTGCTCTTTATGGCAAAGAGCCGGCACGGTAAAGTGCATTCCAGACCGATGGATAGTTTCGATCTCAATCCAATCAAGGAAGTTCTTCCGGAAAACGGAAAGCTGTCGCAGAAATGCAACCGAACAGAGCTAGAGTTTCCGGACGGCTCCAAGATAGTAGAGGACAATCTGGGAACATGGTGGATTCACGGGAAAGATGGCTCAGTGGTGCGCGCAGGCCAGGACGGAGATGCTTTTGCGCCGCCAAGCGACTCCGGCTTTAGTTTCGGTGCCAAGGGGTGGCGTGAGCGTAGCACCAACAAGCGCTAGAAGTCTTGAGCCAGTTGCAGCGGCTCAGTAACTTGCAGCAGGCGCAGACAATGATTGTGCTGTCCGACCGCTTGCGGTAAGATTTCTGCTCAGCAGGCGGTCTTGGCAGATCGCATCGCAGATTTCTTGGGCAAGCTTTCTGCCGCCGCTGCCATTCATATGCGCAGTGTCGTTGAAGAGGTCTCTCTGATAGTCCGAGCGAGCATTGAGATCCAGCACGGGTATCTGGTGCTTTGAGGCGATGCTGTTTAGGGTTTCTCTGTACAAGGAATATGAGCCTGGCGGCATGAGCGCCATATTTTGCCGGGTAAGCGGCATGTTGATGATGATTGTGATAATGCCTGCCTTTTCGGTCATTTGCAGAAATTTGTCCAGAAATACTTTCTGGCGTTCGAACAGCTGTCGGTTGGCGGTTCGATAGCGATTCTTGTACTCACGAGAATTATCTTGAAATGGTACTTTCAAGTCTGCCGGGATCAGGAAGGTACCTTTTCTTACTTCCTTGGCTGCCAGCTGGTTACTGTTAATTTCCCCACTCGGTGCCGCTTCGGCGAGCAGACTCGCTCGCAAGGCACTGCCATCGCCGGCAGTGGCGGGAATAATTGAGTTTACGCTTGCATGCAACTGCTCGTTGGCGATGGCTTGCAGTTCCATGCGCTTGTTCCAGAGGAATACCAAGCGATTCTGCCAGTATTCCAGCTGCGCGCCAGCAGTATCGACTGACAAAGAATGGATATCATCGATTGGGGTGAAATGCCTGAAAAATTGATATGTGGGCGTATCGGCGGCACAACCGACTCCGTTGTCGATAAAGTCCCGCAGGGCAAGGCCGAGGACGATTGCCTTTGGTTTACGGCTGGTTGTGAGCAGTGACTTGGCAATCAGGTAGTCATCGGAAATCATTCCGCCCGGCAGGGCGAAATTAAAGCAGCTTATGCCGACCTTTCCTAGCCGCTGTTCCAGTAGATGCTGGAGGAATACTGATTGCGGGTGATCTACCGCATCAAGTGTCTGTCTGGTGAAATCGGCATCGACGCACGTCATCGGAATCATCATGAGCGACGAGCCCATGAGCACGACGTCCGGCGCTCGCTCAGCTTTCAAGAAGGAGTTAGTACGCAGCCATTCCCAGCTCGTTCTGGTTGGAAATTGCGACGGTGAAATTGCCACTGAGGGGTTGACTGCCGCTAGTATCAGGTTGATGACGCAAAATATTGCAGCAGCCCAGGCGACGGTACGGTGAAGCAAAGCTTGGTAGATATTCTTTTTTGAGATATCTTGTTGGGCCATATTTATTTGAAATCTTGAGCAAAGGTAAGCCAGCGAAGCGTCAGGCTGCCTTGTAAAGAACCATTGTCTCAAAAAACTGACCGCTAACCTGAAAACGGCATCATTTAAGCCGGTTGTCGCCCACTCTACGAGCGGGGGCGCTTCTTCTCCGGGTCGTAAAATGGAAACTTTACGACGGTTGCCGGAATTCTCTTTTGATGTCCGTCCAGCTTTCCTACCTCCACTTCGGTTCCCAGCGCGGAAAATTCAATGTTGATCCGGCACAGGGCGATATTTTTTCTCAGAAGTGGAGAACGGGTGCCGCTGGTAGTAACACCAACTTGCATACGCCCGACATGTACGCAGTCACCGTGCGCGGCCGGCTCATTTCCTTCGAGCTCCAATCCGACCAGAGCTCTTTGTGGGTGAGCTTTTCTGGCAGTCAGCGCCTCCTTGCCGATGAAATCCTCTTCTTTGTTGAGAGCGACGCAAAATCCGATGCCCGCTTCAAATGGATCGATCTGATCGTTAAACTCGAAGCCGGAGAAAATCAGACCGGATTCAATTCGCAGCATATCCAGCGCTGCCATGCCTAGTGGCTTGAGACAATGGGCTTGACCGGCTTGCCAAACTCTATCCCAGACCACCGGAGCATCTTTGGGATGGCACCAGATCTCAAAGCCCAGCTCGCCGGTGTAGCCGGTACGTGAAACCAGCAGAGGGACGCCCTGCGCATGGTCTAACCGTCCAATCGTGAAGCGAAACCAGGTTAGTTCTTCCAGTGTCGGTTGAACCGGCGGAGTCCAGATGATCTGCTTCAAGATCTCTCGGCTGTTGGGTCCCTGTACAGCGAGATTATGCAGTTGATCGGTCGATGATTTCACCCAGGCTCTCAGATTTAGTCGTTCAGCTTGGTCTCTAAGCCAGATGCCGTCATAATCCTCACCGCCTACGAAGCGAAAGTTATTCTCGCCTAGACGAAAGATGGTGCCATCATCTATGATACCACCGGATTGATTGCATATCGCCGTGTATACAACCTGCCCGACCGTCAGCTTTCTAATGTTGCGTGTCGTCGTCGCTTGCAGCAGCGCTTCGGCGTCCGGACCGAGGATTTCGAATTTGCGCAAGGGAGATAAATCCATCACGACCGCTGCTTCTCGGCAGGCATGGTATTCCTCAATTGCTCCGTGCTGTGGGTAGCTGTTGGGAATCCAGAATCCTCGATACTCGATGAAATTACGAGTCAGTTCCGCTGTGCGTGCATGAAAGGCGGTTTCTCTGCTCAAGACTGGTGGTGCATCTGGTGTCATACGATGGGCGATACCTTTAGAGAAGCTGTTTTTCTGACAATAAACTCTGACGTGGATGTCGGTCGGGTTCCAGGCGTTTGCCGCGTCAATGTCATCGGGACAAGCGGAAGAGGCGCAAACCAGATCGGTCAGCGCTCTCAGTAGAACGTAGTCGCCGGGGCGGGACCACGGCTCGTCCAAATAGAGTGCATTGCTGCTGTTAATCTCGGTATTGTAAAAGAAGTTGATGGCCGGCCAGCCTGCTCTGGCTGCGATCCCAAAGCCGCCCAGAACCAGATTGAAATTGTCAGAACAATTGGCATGACCTGGATAACCGCTGTCCTCGTAGTACTTTGCGGTGCAGGCCAAGGCAAATGTATCGTGCCGCCCGACAGTGTCTCTGACAACTTCCACCAATGGATTCATGTCTTGGTCGTAGAACTTGGAGTAGAGACCAGGCTGCGGGTATGTGTTACCTATAATCGTTCGGGTGGTAGTGGCGTCCAATCCACGCTCGAGTCCGCCTAGTAGTTTGCGAGCATCGAAGGCCAGGAAGTCAGAGCATTGCCGGCCTGCCACGTCGATAATCTGAATGTACTCTCCGGCTTTGACCTCGTATGACCTGGCAGTAGCCTTATCCACACGTAAATCTAAGCGAGGCTCGGCTAATGGCTCTGGCAGCTCGGCTGTTTCGGACAGCTGAAGGCAATGGCGCTGGACAATGACATCGAGCTCGGTAGGCGGATTCTGCTCATGGACCGTCATCGGTCCGCCCGGCGCAGAAATCAGGCAGATGACTTTCTCCTGGGCGCAGAAGCTTTCGCTGTCTCCTGCTTTAGAGCTGTTGCCAAATATGAGCTTGGCACTGGATTGCGACAGATTGATCTGATAGCGTGCAAGCGTGGCTACGAGTTGCCTACTGTCCTCTGGCGAGCGGCTGGAACTTAGCTCTGGAACGATTCCGTCGGCTGAAGTTCCCAGCGCCTCCAGTGCACTCTTGCCTTGCTCGGTGAATGCCGCAAAATGACATGCTTGCAGTCCTTCGCGATCTCTAATTGTAATTCTGTCTCCGGGCAAGAGTTTCAATGCTAGAGCTCCACCGCCCTTAATTCGGTAGGACTCCATGCCGGGATTCAGCTTGAGCAGTCCAGGTTCTTTCAGGCGAGCAATGGTGGCAGTAATCATGAATTACGATACCGTAGCCAGTGTCTTGACTGCTGTTTCGTTGTTTGTGCTCGGTGAGCCGGCGGAGTCAATTGCGGTTGCTGCTTCAGTCAACAGCCGCTCAGCTAGCGCACGCTTGGCTGCTGAGTCCATTTTCTTCAGCTCGTTGTCGATTGCTCTTTCGTTTACGACTTGATTCCAGTAATCGAGCGATTCGAAGCCAAGCAGCGCTGACTTTCCGACGAATTGACGAATCACTTCGTTGGTCGGACCCATCACCCAGCCGGCCTTGCCGTCGCGGAGATAGCGTTCGATTCCGAGCGCCGGCTTGAATCCTGTGCCGCCGCAGGCATGCAACATCTTGTCGCCGACATGAGCGACGTTCTTGGCCGCCAGAAACTTTACTTGCCACATCCAATGGAGGAGCGCTGAGCGAGGCAGATTAGATAGATCGGCGTGTTTTGTCCAATCACAGTTGGCGGTTGCCTCGTCCATCGCCTTGGCCATCTGGAATGCAAAGAAGCGAGACGCGTTGGTATCAATGATCGCTTCGCCAACATAGTCTTGAATTGTCGGGTAATCACAAACGCGCATGCCAACGTCAACGTGCTTTCTTGTTGTGGTGTGCTTTTTAGTGATATCGATTAGTCCTAAAGCGATGCCGTTCCAGCAAGATGACGAGCACAATAAGAAAAATGGATCGACAGCTTCGTCATTGGAGCGGGCACCGTCGCCAACCGGCCCGACCAGGCGGTCGAGCGGGACGATTATGTTGTCGACTATCAGTCCGCCTGATTGATTGCCACGCAGTCCAAGACCATCCCACTTGGAGGGATCGGTCTTAACCTCATCCTGATAAACGAAGAAGCAGGAAAGATCGGAGTACTTGCCCGCGAAATCCGGGCTGGTGGTTTGAATGACATACCAGTCGGCAAAGCCGCCTGAAGTAGTCCAGGAAGCCTTTTTTAGCAGTTTCCAATTGTCGCCTTGGCGCTCTGCCTTCGAGGAGACTGGATACCAGAAGTGAGAACCGGTCTCCGGGTCGGAGTAAGACAGGGTGCCCACTAACACCTCTTTGTCGAGTCGTCTCATAACGCTTTCAATCGTCGCGCTCGGGTTAGCCTTAAGTCCCAGCAGGCAAGCAGCGACTGCGCTCAAATGCATGGTGTAACACATGGCGGTGGATGCGCACCCGTAACGGGCGATTGTCTCCACCACCATGGCGGCGCAAGTGTGGTTTTCGCCGCGGCCTCCCAGCTCTTTGGGAACCAGCAGCCCGAGCAGTCCCAGCGCTGCCAATGCTTCGAAATTCTTGCGCGGGAAGATCAGACCTTTGTCGGATTCAACAGCGTTGGCTCGAAGAGTAGTCCGTGCCAGTTCGATCAATTCAGCCTGGAGTGCCTTTTGACTGTCTGTCAGCAGCCATTGCGGGTCGAATTCAAACCCGAGGCCCCAAAACTCTTCGGCGCCCCATTTCTTAGTCTCTTTCATGCTCACCTCAGTATCCGAAGCCGCTCTTGCGCATATGAACCATCGGCTGTGGTTCGTCATTCAAAAGACGACCGCCGACAACTTCCGCGAACACAATTACATGGTCTCCCGCTTCGACTACTTTGCTGACTTTACAGTCCAGGTAGCTGACCGCCTCGGAAAACACCGGTCCGGGAGCTTGGGTAGCTTCGTCGAGAGCCAATCCGTCGAAACGATCGACACCCTCTGCAGCCGGTCCGGCAAACTTCTTGAAGATGTCCATATTCTTACCGGAAAGAACATTCAAGGTCAGCCGTGCTTCCGGTCCGATGCTAGCCAAAATCGGTCTTTCCTTGTTGACTGCCAAGGTGACAGTGGGTGGATTGAAGGCAGCTTGAGCTACCCAGGTCGCCATCATGCCATGACGCTGACCGTCTACGCTCAACGTCACAATGTAGACTCCGCTGGGAATTCTGCCCAGTGCTTTGCCGATATTGTCCTTAACTTCTTGAGCTGACGAGTCAAGTGTTGCTGCTGTGATGCCAGGAGTAACCGTTGCAGAAGACATTTTCTCTCCCCCGTGTCGAGCTTTGCACCGTTAATGATAGATTCAACAGTGGTTCTGTTGAAACAATATTTTTTAAGAAAGACAACTAACCATGCTCGGCTTGCTGCTGATTATTTCATCTTAAGAGTAGCCTTGGCGGTAGCGCAGGTCTGAATTATAGTGTTGGCCTCTTCGAGAACCTTCTTTCTCTTTTCGACCTCGGCCTTGTAAGGTGCGATAAAGCTATCGTAGCGGGCTTTCCCTCTCTCTCGTCTCTTCTGGAATTGATCTGCGCTCTCGCCGTACCTGGCTTGGGTGGGGAGGCAGGAAGAAAGTAACGACTCGACCTTTGTAAGACATTCCTCGGCCTGCTGCAGCTGCTCTTCCACACGTTCTTTACGTAATTGAGCATCACTTAGAAAGGTCGCCTGCTCATAAAGCTCCCATTCCAGGAAAGTAGCAATCGAAGGAGATTCCGGTGCTGCAGTCGGTATCGCTGGGAGGCTGGGTGCCTTTTCGTCCAAATCTTCCGGCGCTGAAGCGGTTGAATGCGCAGCATGCGCTGCTGCGGGCGCTGCCGCAGGAGTGGGCGGATGAGTCTTGACGCCGCCGAATTGTCTGATCGCCTGCAAGCACAATGGTGCAGTACTAGCGTTGGGAGCCAGCTTATAGCACTGGCGAAACTCCTGCATCGCTTCGTCCACCAATTTCAAATGGAGGCAGGTGTTGGCCAGATAGTAGTGGGCGGTTGGATTTTTGGAGTCCACACCCTTGACTGCTGCCATCAGAAAGGAGGCCGCCGCCGCATAATCGCCTTTCCCATAAAGGCTGATGCCGATGTCGAGATCTGCGCCGGCCAAGCAGCTGGCAGAGTTCAGCACGCTAATAGTCAACAGTGCCAGTAGATGGCTCTTCCGCATTCCGGCTCAACCTGTCCAAAGTGTCGATTTTATAATCGTATACCACGTAAAACTTTCGAGCTTGCGCGATGGAGCCGGACGCAATTGGCAATCCGGTCGACTCTGCCGATAGTTTCAACGCAGTCCCGAAACCAATTCTTGATCGTGCTGCTTGAGGAAGGGAGTCAGTTTGGTTCCAATCAGGCTCTCTGCCTGTTTCAGGTCTACCTGATCGGCGCTGGTAAGGTCGGCGCATAATTCCAACAAAATCTCGTCGAGAATCAAACCCGCTTCCAGCGCGAGCCTATATGGAATCCTGCTAAACGTAACCAATGAATATCGAGAATAATACTTACCAGGAAAAGAGTTTTGCAGGATTTGCTCGACCGCCTTTTGCATGAGAAATCTTGGGTTGCCTACTTTGTCGCGCATTTCCACAAAGTTTTCCAGGGCTAAATCAGCGATTGCATCGGTATGTGCTTTGCGCCGCTCGTAGAATTCCTTGAAGAGCAACGACCAGTCTAACTTGCCATTGGCAATCCGGGCGCTCATACAGTCCGATAAGACAGCACAATCTTCGAAACCGCAATTCATCCCTTGTCCGAAGAATGGAACGATTCCGTGCGCGGCGTCTCCCAATAAGAGCGTGTTGCCACCAGCGTACCAGGGGTTGCACTTTATGGTAGACATGTGTCCGGTAGGGTTCGAAAAAAATGTGTCAGTTAAGTTTTCGATCAAGGGTATGGCATCAACGAAGTATTCGCAGAAAAATGCATTCACGCGCTCGGGCGTAGTCAATTGCTCGAAGCTGGTTGGACCTTCAAACGGCAAGAACAACGTGCAAGTGTAACT
>CAZSNX010000094.1:0-3214 GCA_964607945.1 uncultured Candidatus Obscuribacterales bacterium | reverse complement strand
CGAAGTTCGGAAGAGCAATCAACATGAATGAGCCGCGCGGCCAAATGTGCAGAGCGTTTTTCTCCATGAGAAATTTACGGCCAGGACCGGGCGGAATGTGCAGCTCCTTATAGCCGTAATCCAAGAATTCCTCTTCGGATTGATGTCCGGGCAGCTTCATCATCGCGTGCCGAACTGCCGATGCGGAGCCGTCTGTGCCAATCAAAACTTGGGGGGATAGCTCGAGCGTCTCCTGGTTGTCCTCGTCAAAAACTTCTAGAATGCCGGTTTTGAAGTCGACGTCGACCGCTCTTTGATTGAACTTGATGTTTACTCGCTTTGTCTCTTCCGCTGCAGTCATGAGCGCCTTGTTTAGTCCGCCCCGCGAAATCGAGTTGATGAATTCGGAATCGTCCTTGCCGTAGGCTTGAAAGGACAGGTCTCCTTTGAGCGAGTGAATCATCCGTCCGCGCATCGGTACTGCTTGTTCTAAGATGTCGTCTGCTAGACCTATTTGTTTGAGTGCATGAATGCCTCGCGTCGAAACTGCCAGGTTGATTGAGCGTCCGGCGGTAATTTGTTCGGTACGCATGTCGGCGCGCCGCTCGATAATTTCTACTTGGAAGCCGCGCTGAGCCAGATATACAGACAAGAGTGAACCGACCGGACCCGCACCTATAACGGAGACCTTTAAAGAATCTGCTGGCTGAGAGCTCGAATCAACGGATGTCAAATTTCATTCCTCCGCGCATTGGCGCACAAGTTGGGAGAATCTGTATACATCTGAAAATGTGTTGTAGAGCGGCGCGGGAGCAACCCGGATTATGTCTGGTTCGCGAAAGTCACAAATTGCGCCGGCCGTATTCAAAGTATTCAAAAGACTCCTGGGATTGCCCTTGACCCTGACTGAAAGCTGGCAGCCGCGCTGAGTGGGCTCTTTAGGCGTGATGACAGTACAAAAACTGTCGGCAATTCCTTCAAGCAAGTATTCGAGATAGCCGGTAAGCATCTCTCCTTTTCGACGGATCTGTTCCATTCCTGCTCGATCGAATATCTCCATGGAAGCTCGTAAGGTAGCCAATTGCAGGATCGGAGGATTGCTAAGCTGCCATCCTTCAGCGCCGGGGATCGGATCGAATTCTGGTCCCATCTTAAAGCGCGATTGTTTATTGTGCCCCCACCAGCCACTGAATCTGGGCAGATTGGCATCGTTTGCATGCCGCTCGTGGACGAAGCAACCGGCTAGACCTCCTGGTCCGGCGTTCAAATACTTGTAACTGCACCAGACTGCAAAATCTACCTCCCACCTGTGTAAGTCGAGCAGAAGATTGCCTGCGCCATGGGCAAGATTGAGCCCGACCATTACTCCCTTCTCTCGTGCGAGCTTTGTAATGGCCGCTATGTCGAATGCTTGACCGGTCAAGTAGTTAACATCTCCCAGCACAATCAAAGCAATCGAGTCTGCCTGTTTCTCAATCAGATTGAGTATGTCTTCCGGCCTAATCGTCGATTCGCCCGAGCGGGGCGTCGCCTCGACAATGGCCTCGGCCGGATTGAAGCCGTGAAACTTAGACTGTGATGCCACCGCATATTGATCCGATGGAAAGGCGTTGCTTTCGATCAAGATCTTGTAGCGCGCTTTGGTCGGACGGTAGAAAGAGACCATCATGAGGTGCAGATTAGTAGTGAGCGTATTCATTACTACTACTTCACTCGGCTTCGCACCGACCAGTCGAGCGGTCGACTCCGTCAAATTCTCGTGATACGGCAACCAGGGATGGCGGGCGGCCCAATGTCCCTCGACACCGAGGCGCGCCCAGTCGTCCAACTCGGCTTCAACGTATTCTTTTGCTCTTTTCGGCTGGAGTCCCAGCGAGTTGCCGGCGAAGTAAATGAAGTCATCGCCTCGTTGAGTCTGAGGAATATGGAATTGGTTGCGATATTGGGCCAGCGGATCGGCCTTGTCCAGCTCGGCTGCAAATCGCTCGTTGGCTTCATATCTCACTTTTGTGTTGCTTCCTGCATTTGAATTTGGTGAGCTCACCGATCTCTCCTCTAATGCTGTTTCGCTGGTGAAGTATTCGATTGGCTGGATATCTCGAAATCAGAGCGTTGCTTGCCCAACCATTCAAGCGCGGTCTTCCAGAGCAGCTGCTCCTTTGTATTCTGGCTAAGCTCGGACATGCTTTCAATCAATTTTCCCGGCTCGTCTTCACCGAGTGGAAACGGATAGTCCGAACCCAGCGCGATGCGATTTGCACCGACTACATCGATTAGGTATGACAATGCTCGTGAATCGTGCACTAAAGAGTCCACGTAAAAGCGGCCGAGATACTCGCGGGGGCTTTCCTGATTGTCGACTGCGCATAAATCAGGCCGGCACTTGAAGCCGTGCTCGATTCTCCCAATCGTAGCTGGAAATGATCCGCCACCATGGGCGAAGCATACCCGCAAATTCGGCAATCGTTGCAGTACTCCTCCAAATATCATCGAGGAGATGGCCAGGGTCGTTTCAGCTGGCATGCCGACAAGCCATGGCAGCCAATACTTTTCCATCCGCTCTTGACCCATCATGTCCCAGGGATGGACGAAAACTGCTGCGCTTAACTCTTGGGCGGCTTGGAAAACCGGAAACAAACTTTCGTCGCTCAAATTCCAATCATTGACGTGCGAGCCGATCTGCACGCCGGCCAAGCCCAGCTCATTCATGCAACGCTCCAATTCGCCAACAGCCAAATCGGGAGACTGCATCGGTAATGTTCCCAGTCCGACGAATCGACCTGGATTAGCAGCGACGACGGAAGCGATATGATCGTTTAGATATCTCGATAGCGCTAGACAATCTTCTGCCTTGGCCCAGTAGCTGAACATCACAGGTACGGTTGAAATTACCTGAACGTCCACTCCGCAACTGTCGAGATCGATGAGGCGGGCTGGCGCATCCCAACAGTTGCTTTTAATCTCGCGAAAGAACTTGCCGTCGTCTCGCATCATTCTTGCGCAGTCAGGCTTGTGATGGTCCAGGCAGATAAATCCCCCATAGCCGAATTGCTCTTTCCAATCGGGGATATCCGGTGGCAGGATATGAGTGTGAATATCAATTTTTCGCATCAGGTTTCTCTAGTTTTGAGCCGCATTTCTTGCAAGTGTAGTTCTCCGCTTTTGAAAAGAATCGATCAAATATAGGGGGAAGTTGGCTGACGATATTTTGAAGTTGGAAGTACTCTTCATACAG
>CAZSNX010000093.1:0-11362 GCA_964607945.1 uncultured Candidatus Obscuribacterales bacterium | reverse complement strand
AAGGTCGTGACCATCGCTTAGCAGAAGTCGTCGACCCAACCTCGGGAGAATGTAGACTGCAGTGGCCGTTACCGGAGAAACCAAGCGAATCATTACCGCTCGTCTGTCAAAAGCGATCGGTCATCTCGGCGCCGTTCAAAAAATGGTCGATGAAGAAAAGTACTGCATCGATATCTTGAACCAGCTCAAGGCGGTTCAGTCTGCATTGGACCGAACTGCTCAACTGCTCTTGAAACAGCATCTCAACACCTGTGTTGTCGACGCAGTTAAGGCTGATGATTCCGAGAGAGTAATGGAGGAATTGTGGCAGCTGCTACGAAAGGGATCTGATGAGAGTGAACCAGTCAAAAGCTCTGCTGAAACGGCGCCCGGAGGGAAAGGTTGTTGTTAGAAGCTGAGCAAACCGCAGGTGGTGTCGTGCCGGTTAAGCAGGCAACCGGGGCAAGGGATTGGGATTACGTTTACTACTGGCAGCTGTGGCATCTCAATTGGGATAACAGAGATGTCGATACGATCAAACGGTTGTGCTGTCTTGAAGGAAAGACGGTGCTTGAGGTGGGCTGCGGAGACGGGCGGATTACCAGGATGCTGGCTCCGGATTGTGCGCGCATCATAGGCGTGGACCGTGAACCTCGATTTATCGAAATTGCCAAAACCAAAGTTGCTGACTCTAATTGTGGCAATGTGGAGTTCGCGGTAATGGATGCCTGTCAGTTGGAGCTGGCTGACGATTCTGTGGATATTGTCTTGTATCCCTGGGTGCTTCAAATGGTCAGCTCTCCGCAAGCGGCTGTGCAAGAGACCTACCGAGTTTTGAAACCAGGCGGAAAGTTAGTAATTGTCGGATTGCTCTCTGATGCGGATTATGACCGGATAATAGACCGATTCGTACCGGATGCGCCGCCGATCGACCCGAATGTGTGTTATGACATTCCGCTTGCCGAGTCATTTCAAGCCGAAAATGTAGAAAAGTTGCCGAAACAGTCGTTTGATTACTTCTTTGAAAGCAAAGAAGTTGCCTACGTTGCTTTCGATTTTGCGCTGGAGTACTGGTACGGCAAGGAAATGTCGAACGCAGAGAGGCTGGAAATGAAGGCGATGGTCGATAAGCATGCCGATGGAAAGAGGATTAAAATCGCTTTTCCTGCCTGCGTTTATCTTGCTACCAAATAGAAGCATCGTTTGCGAATGAGTAACTATTGTGCCACTGCAGGTGGTGGCACAATAGGCAAATTTTTTTAGATCTTAGTTGCTGATGCTATGCGCCGGAGAAGGAAGGCAGGCGTGAAAGAGCGCATTCGGAAATCACCGAAGTGCGCTCTTTCACGTGATCGTGGCCGGTCGCTTTGCGACTACCGGTTCGGTGTACTTGTGATGCGGAGTCTGTCGCGGTAGGAGCTGCTACCGCCTAGATTTCCCCGCTTACGCTGTTTCTTCTGCTTGCGCTCGCAACAGAACTAAGCCCCCGCTCGCTACTGATCTGGCAATCAGAGCTTGCGATGTTGCTTGCGGTCCGCTAATCAAGCAGCGCCGGGACGCGAATCCTGTATTCAGTTAAGAACTTGTCCCAAGCCGAAACTTTCCCTGGACTGCCTTTTCAGGGTGTGGCATCCAGCCACCCTTTTTCTCCGCATCGGCTTCTCGAGCCGGTGCAGCGCACATTTCGTCGATCGTCGACACGGCAGCTCAGCTTGCTATCACGCACGGTGTCGACTGACAGACGTTAATCGTCCAAACCGGAGGCAATTTACCGGCTGGTCGATGCCCTGCAGTGCTTAACCTTGCTGTGCACTCAGCGGCTCGCCGTAAGTAACAATCATATTTTGTATTAACTCCTTTTCTCCCTTTTCCGTCTTCCCGACAAGGCTAACGCCGTCAAGCAGTATCCAACTCGGCGATGTTGAATTTGTTTGACAAATCGGGTCGATGGAGAGGAAGCGAGTCAAAGGGAAGGCAGGCGCGGTGACTCGAGCCGGCGCCTGCCTTTCCACCTGAACGAGCGTATATTCTCATTGCAGGATCTTACGTTGAGAAATTTACGCAGTCTGACTTTCGCATGGTGTCAGATGGACCGAGCGCACTCACCAGCGAACCGTCCAACCACACGAGCCTGACGAGCGTTCCTCGAGCAGGCTGGCTAGTGGTTGGCACGTATCTCCTGTCTATCACAACTAGTTAAGTCGCCCCCAAATCCGATTGTGCTGACTGGAACGCAGCGAGCTCAATCGGGTCGTAATCGAACCGGTGGCGTATAGTCCGACTCGTGGTCTCTCTGAAGTTCAGAATTCGCTCTTCGCTGCCAGACGAAGAGCTGGCCTGACCAGGTGCCATACCTGCCTCATTCCTCGATTTGTGTCCAGGCGAGTGCAGGATTTGTCCGGTTCACACGTTGTGGACAGCGTTCAACGCTATCACCGGACGGCTTCATTGCTCGAGCATCGGAGATTCTCCTTTTGTTTTTGAGTCGCCTGCCTAGAGAAGGTCACCACAGCTAAGCGCAAACGCATTTAACGGTTCTGGCGCTGCGCTTGGCTGTTATGCCCTCTGGTAGCGTCATACGGCTCGCGGCCGTATGACGCGGTGTGGATGTTGGCGAGGCGAATTGACTGTTCGACTCTGGCAGTGGAACCGAGAGACAGTCTACTTCACCGAGCCGAACTCCTTGACCTTCGCGCGCAGCGTCGCCAGGTGCCAGCGCTTGGCGCCGGCGCAGCCGGGCACCTTGAGCTGGCGCGTCTTGGCGACGAGGATGCGGTGCAGGCTCTTCGCGGCCCACTCGTGCACGCCCTCGGTCTCGTGGTCCTGGCCGGCGACCGCGGCGAGAGCCTTGTCGAGCACGCAGTTGAGCTCCGTCTCGCGGCAGGTCTTCGAGAAGCGGAACTTGCCGTTGTCGTTCGGCTGCTTCCAGCCGTCCAGCCGCGTGAGCGTCTGCGCCAGCTGCTGGGCGGATTCGGTGGACGTCGGCTCGACCCGGATCCGGAAGTAGCCGGTGGCGTACTGCCGGTAGCCGATCGCACCGGCGGTGGTGGCGATCGCGGTCTTGGTGTACTCGCCGGTGCCCTCGGTACCGATCATGGTCGTGTTCTTCATCGCGTTCTCTCTCCTTCGGCTTCGCGGTCACGAAGCCTGATTGCGGCGGGATTGTCTTCCCGCCGGCATGTGATTGATTACGGGCCGTCGGACTTGAGCGAATCGAATGCACAGCGCTATGAGTCCCGACTGTCTGTCGAGCCTGACGCCCTGCCGTCACTTGGTATTGGCGGGCGGATGGCGTCCCGGCAGCAGCAACTGCCGCTTGCGAGTGAATTCGTCTATGTACCGCTGAGGTACGGCTTTATCACGCAGCTGGAAGATGCCCTCGGCTTGCTCCAGCGTCTCCACCGCAGACCGGCAGTGCCGGTCTCGCACCGCTTGAATCGGATCGTCCGTATCCGCTTCCAGCAGCGTTATTAGCGAAGCTAAGAGCGTACCGGTTCGTCCATGCGAGCCGACGCAGTAAACCAGAACTTGCTTGCCAGTGGACAGCAGTGGAATGACCTTCTGAAGCAGGAAGTCCTTCCAGTTGCCGGGCACGCCGCCGAAGTCCTTGAGCGGTGCGTGCATCGTCGTTAAGGTCTGACCGAAGTGCAGCTTGGGCAGCTGCTCGGTCAGCGCGATCAATATATCGGCTTTTTCAAGGTCATCCGGCAGCAGGTCGCGAGTTCCTCCAGCCAGGATAGTGTATGGACCGACGCGCACCGCCGCACCGTGGTGCGGTGGGTGCGCTTTGATGGTGATGAAACGGCTCTGATTGCCCTGCTGAAGGATCGGGCAGTCAGCTCGCTCCGGCCGGAATGGCCTATTTTTCCTAGACATGGTGTTTAACCTCCCTCCCTAAGATATAGTCAGGCCATTTGGGAGACCAGATCTGCGCTGATGATCCCCAACACTTGAGCTTCGCCGGTAAGGCGGATCAGCTTCGGTGACCAAGCTTCTTTCAGCGGAAGCAGCTTGGTGAGAAGCATGACCAGCCCCGAGCTGCACTTCTTCGCGGTGAGTTGCCGTTCGGCGACATATCTGTCGCCGTAAAGCATCTGGTTCTTGCCGAAGACGCTGCCGCTGTTGTGTTGCAGGTCGAAGGCATGGTCGGCGAATACGGTCGGCCCCAACTTTCCGGTCAAAAAGTCTTGAGCTGCCCGGGCAATGTTAGCCCACGGCCTGCCGCCGTATGAGCTGTAAAAGCATCGCTCGAAGCATTTCGCCGATAGTTCCAGGAAGTGGATGTGGTCTTTGGGAGACATCGCTTCGAGTGCCTTGATCGACCGATTTTGAGCATCGCAGCGTGCTCCGCCAAGCGAAATTTTGTACTTTTCGAGTAGCTCTCTCCCCTCCTGCTCCTTAGTGTTATCGAGCTTCATATGTCTCAGCTCTCCGCCTACGGCGACTACCAGGTACATGGCCATCCGTTCGGCGGTATCCTGGTGAATCTGGTTGCGGAGCGCAATCGCTTGCGTCTCCGACCTTGTTCCGGACAAGGCCTGAACCAGCGCTTCAGCCAGATAGAAGTCGTTGATCATGCGGTTGTAGCGAACTTTCTGCTTGAACGCTGCGAACGACAACTTTGGTTTGTACTTGTTGCGTTGCAGCGCCGTCCACCAGCGAAGGAAGAGATTGATCTCCTTCTTGTCGCCGGAGCTTGACAGTTCAACTGCACCGGAGACTACCGTTCCGCTCTTGCCGTCGACCGAGACGATTTCGCCTTCGTCGGCCGGGAGGCTGCCGCAAGCTGTGACAGCGGGCTTGCCGAGCCCGCGTGCCACGACTGCTGCGTGTGAAGTGGTGCCACCAGTTCCGGTGACGATTGCCTTGGCAGCCAACATACCTGCCAGGTCATCCGGAGAGGTGTCGGGAGTGAAGAGAATCACCTCTTCTCCTCTGGCGGCCGCTGCCACTGCCGATCGCGATGAGCGCACCAGCTTGCCTACCGCAGCGCCGGGCGAAGCCGGCAGTCCGCGGGCGAGCAGTCTGGTTGCGCATGCCGCCTGGAGCTTGGACGGCTCGAAGGCGTGGGCCTGGACTGCGGCAACCTGTCCGTCGGTGATGTTGTGCATCGCTTCCGCCTTGGTCAGCACCGCCTCCCAGATGTGATGGGTAGCGGCGGTGATCGCGGCTTCAGGCGTCAGCTTGGCCGCCCGCACTTGAAGGATGAAGAGCTTGCCGTGCTCGACGGTAAACTCGATATCCACCACGTGCTTGCGACGAAGCTCGAGTGTCCTGGCGATTTCGGCCAGTTGGTTGTAGATCGCCGGATTCCACTCTTTCATACCGGCGATCGGCATCGGAGTGGTGGTGCCGGCAACCACATCCTCTCCCTGGGCGTTGATGAGGAATTCACCCCAAAGCCCAGGTGTGCCGACCGCGCAATCGCGGCTGAAGACTACGCCGGTGCAGCTGTCTTCACCGCTGTTGCCGAACACCATGGATTGGATAGTGACCGCGGTTCCGAGATCTGCCGCAATCTTTTCTGATTGCCGGTAGTCCCTTGCTCGCTGGTTGTTCCAGGAGTCAAGGACGGCGACGACGGCCGTTTCGAGCTGCTCCCAGGGACAAGACGGCACCAGCCGGCCGCTCGTCTTGCAAATGAGCGTCTTGAACTGCTCGCAAACGTCTTGCCAGGCAGCGGCAGACAGCTGGCGATCCTCCAAGATGACGATCGAGTCGCGGGCGGTGACGGTTCCGTTGGCCCCGGTATCGACGAGCCGATAGTTGTCCAGCACGTGCTCGAAAGTTTGGCGCGAAACGCCCAGCACGACGCTGCCATACAATTGAAGGAATCGCCGGTAGCAATCCCAGGCAGCTCGCTCGCCGATGACCTTGGCGAGACCGGCTACGGTGGATTCATTCAACCCGAGGTTGAGTACGGTATCCATCATACCCGGCATGGAAACGGGAGCGCCGGAGCGAACCGACACCAACAGAGGATTCGCTGCCTTGCCGAACCGCTTACCGGTGATTCGCTCGAGCGCGGACATCTGCCACTGCATTTGGTGCATGAGGCGCACCGGCAAGCGCCTGTGCTGATTGAACGCGCGCCAGAGTGCAGTCGTCAGAGAGAACCCAGGCGGAACCGGAATGCCGAGCTTGACCAGCTGGGCGAGACCGGCGCCTTTGCCGCCGAGAACCTTCGGGTCGGCCAGGCCCGTCTCACCGAAATGGAAAGCAACCTGTCTTGCCACTTCCTCACGTCCTTTGGTTTTGAAATGATAGTCGAGGAGCTTGTCGCGGTAGGAGCATCACCACCGCCAAGATTCTCTCCTCAGCACTTCCTGAAATGCCTGTGCTCGGCAAGTTAGGAATCCCGTTAATCAACTGCAATGGAAAAATTATGCTTGCAATGATTATGGATACTCCCAAGCTTGTTTTCAGGCACAATCACTGTGCAAAGGTATTCAACTTCTGACCTGTGTTTGACCGGTCCTTGTCAAAGCACACGAAAGTGAGCTGACCCCCTAAGACAGTGATTACTGGAATTTCCTGGATTACCATGCAGGCTGCGCTTGCCAGGCGCAATTGTTGTCGACCGGGACGCTGGGTTCCGATCGGCGCACTAGGTTCAGTTCCAACTGTCAGGTATGGGGTAATTCCAACCAGACAGCTACCGCTCCGCCGGACGCTTGCGGCGATTCCGGCTATGCGGCTCACCAGTCGATCCGATTTACTTATTTGTTAGGAGACAGCGAGGCTTGCTTCAGATGACTTACTGCACCTCATGCAACTCACTGCTGATGCGCCGGTGAATTGCTGAGGTTAAGTCGCCTGCCGCCGGAGCCTGTGAAGACTCCACCTTGCTGGAGATGCTCAGACAAAAAACGTTCCACGCCGGCAGCTACATCTCGAGCTGCCCGGAACGCCCTGGATATTCACTCTAATGTGCCCTCGGACCAGGGCTGCAGCAGAGCCGTGAATACACTGCTTCAATCCAGAAAAAAAAGCAGGTGCCTATGCCGTATGGCTTGCGGATCACCGATTCGGCTATTTTTTAAATCGGCTTTCCGCCGGGGCTTAAGCAACGCCCCCCAAAATCAAAAGATCAGTAACTGCATAAAGGTTCCATGACACGCACTCCTTTCGTCGACGAGGCTGCAGCCAGTTCTGCCGGGCGCTAGCGTGATTGTTGCGAACACGCCTTAGTTGCTGTGGTACTCAACGGACGTCTTCACTTAGAGCACAGACGTGCGTATTGTTTCTGCTGGATAGAGTCGGTTGCTCTTGTTGTTCGGCGGTTTCTGTCTGCGCTGCGTAAGTAAGCCGATGTGTAAGTTCAACCTAGGACCTGATGGTGCCGGCTGACAAACTGCTGCGCGGCAACTGTCATGAATCGTTGTATTGAGCTGCAGCGCCTGGTTGGAATTAATTGCAAGGCGAGTTTTGGGTGACTTGGATCGTTTGAATTTGTGCGATCCTCTACGTATTTTCCTCAATAGAGAATCGCGTGATTGCCTGTCTTGGAGCGTGGATCCAGCACAGTTTCTGACAGGCGAACCGACAATGTGCATTTGGATTCAAACGTGGCATTACAGAAGATCGCGGCGGGCGGCTGCTAGAGCCGCCCCTTATACAGGGCAAAGCAACATTCTTGATCAACGTGACGGCTTGACGAAATTGACTTGACGAGCAGGAGGAAATCCACAGAACAAAGCGAACTTCAGATCCTACCTGTGCTGACCGAATGGTTTCGCTGTGATTTTAAACATTATACGGGATAGTAGTTGTACAACAAGAGAACGGAAGAGGGAATCGCTGTTCACATCAGCAATTCTCGTCCGTTCTCTTGCCGTTTTAGCGGGCCTGCGCGTGGTCAGGTCGTCGGCGCAACGGTCAGGGCAGCTTCTCGCCGAACTCCTGTTCGTACATGACGCGAATCTTCTGAGGGTACTTCTCGAGATCCTCCAAGTTCATGCCGTGGTGATCGTAGGTGACGACGCCGGCCGACATCGGTGAGACGACAATGGAGGTGTCGATCACATGACCGATCTTGGGCAGCTCGCGTTCGAGCAGGCGGAGCATGATCAGATCTTCCCGGCTATTGCTGGGCAGATTGGCCGCATCCCAGAGATCGAAGAGGCTGATGATGCCGTCTCCATCCACATCGAGGCGAGTGAAGTTGTCCAACCCATATTGGCTCAGCCGCGGGGCGTAGGAAACGCTCAAGGTGAAGGACCGCTTGTGCTGCAGACCGAACACCAGGATGGCCAAGCACGCCAGTACGACGCCGGTGGTAGCCGAGATGGCGTCGACGCCGGCACACTTGCTGGCGATGCCGGCAAGGAAGGCGACCACGCCGCAGGCGATCGGATAGCCGGACCGCCAGCCGATCGACATGTGAAGGCAGCTGCCGAGCAGGCTGCCGATGCAAGCAACCAGCACGATGAAAAGGGGATCGTTCATGGCAATTCCTTTCTTCCTTATTGACCGGCAGCAAAACCCAACTGCAGCGCACGCGCGCCCGGGTGATTTTGCTGCAATCAAGATCAGTTCAAGAAAATTGAGTTTGTAGCAGGACTCCGAGAATTACAGGTGTGTAATGTATTTCGACCCTAACTCGGTGATAGATTCGATCTCAAGCGATCGGAGCTTGCTTGCAATGAAATAAGGCCGGACAGTCCGCAGCTTTAGAGATTGGCAGCGGCTGGCCGGCGCACAATTGTGGGGGCGTTTGGTGGTGTTATCCGGAACAGATGAACCAGGGAATTTCCATAAGAATCGGCTTGCGCAATTAGCGATACGGTTATTGCTTAGCCTGCGCTCGGTCGAGCGAATTGGCGATAAACTCGTGCAGCTCGTAGGCATCCAGCAGCCCGCTGTGCGAGAAAGCAGCTCTCGAATGGGGGTTCATAATAACCATCGACGGAATGCTGTTGATGCCAAAAGATTTTGCTAGCGACCAGTCGTCCTGATCGACGTTAACCTTGATGAAGTTTACTTTGCCGTTCCATTCGTTGATGGCGGCTTCTACCGCAGGTGATTCTTCACGGCAAGAGCGGCACCAATCTGCGTAAAAGTGCAGAGCGGTCGGTATTGTGCTTTTGAGATTGCCGCGTTCAGTAAAGATGTCCGATTGAACTACCAAGCGTTTAGTTGGTTCTGAGGGGCGTGCAATGGTCTTGAGGAAGGCGGCATAGAGTAAGCTCATTGAGACGATGAATCCTAAAATAATTGCCCTTTTGGTCATTGAGACTTAACCTTTGGTAGACGAAACCAGAATCTGCTCCCTTTTCCCTCTTGGCTGTCTACACCGATTTTACCGCCGTGTTGTTCGACTATCGCTTTGCAAATAGCCAGACCAAGACCGGTGCCGCCTTTCTGTCGCTCATCGGCAAGCTCAACCTGTTTGAATTTTTGAAAGACGGACTCTTGCAATCTTTCCGGTATTCCGCGCCCGTGGTCGGCGACGCTCACTTCGACTGCTTGCTCGTCCTCACCGGCGGAGATCTCTACTTTTGCGCCGTTAGGTGAGAATTTGATTGCGTTGGACAGCAGATTGACGAGCACCTGAATGAGCTTGTCCTCATCGGCATAGACGATGGCTTTGCACTCACAAGCGTCGAGCTCGATGCCGGCCTGCTCGGCAACTGCTTGTACTGATTCGACTGAACGCGAGATGACGGATGCAATTCGACAGTTGCCGAGCTGCATCGTCAATTTTCCAGCTTCTAGCTTTTCCAGCTCCAATAGCTCGTTAATTAAGTTGATCAGTCGCAATACGTTTTTTTCCGCGTTGATTATTCTCGCTTGTCCTTGCTCGCTCAAAGATCCATAAGTGCCCTTGCGAACGAGCGCGAGCGTTCCTTGCAAGGCAGTCAGCGGCGTGCGCAAATCGTGACTGACCATCGCTACGAACTCCTGTTTGAGGCGTTCCACTTCCTTTCTCTCTGTGATGTCGTGTACTACGGCGAACATGGAGTTTTCCGATTCGGACCAATGGCATGACCATTCGACATCGACGAGATGACCGTCCTTGCGATTGATGCGATTCTCGAACGAACTATCGGAACTCCCGCTCTTAATCCCCTCAATCTGGCGGAAAGTGCTCTGCCTGTCTTCCGGATAAATCAATTCCATGTATTGCCGTCCGATCAGCTCCTGTGGTTCATAGCCTAGCGTTTTCAGCGATGCCGGATTGACCGCTCTGAAATGCCCGTTTGAATCAATCGAACAGATGACGTCAACTGCATGATCGATTACTGCCGTCTCCTTTCGGTGTGCCTCAGCCAGTGCTGCTGCCATTTCGTGAAAGGTACGGTCGAGATGGGCGATTTCATCGTTACCCAGAATCGGCGCGTGCAGCTCCTCCTTACGGGCCAGCCGATTGGTATTGTCCATCAGAACTCCAAGCCTTTGAGCTGTTCCCCGATTGAAAAAGAGGGCGAGTGCCGCTGCCACCAGAAAGTTGAAAATCACTCCGATGCACAAGCAAAGCTTGACCAGATAGGTGGATCTGACAGCTGCTTCCGGGGTAACCATGGAGTCTTTTTCCTGGGCGCTGAAGCTCCTGAGCTGCCCTACGAGAATCGCGCCGGCCTGTTCCATTTGAGCCCTGGTTTGAGCGAGAACCATCAATCCGGCACTCTTGCCGCTTTGATCCAGCGCTTGCTTAACTTGATCCATGCGGTTCAAAATCTTAAAGGCTAGTTTGGACATCTGCTGGACTTCGGCAGTCTGGGCGGGATTGTTCTTAACCATTTGAGTGAGCGTTTCGTATTGAGTGAGAAGATTGCTTTTCGTCTGCTCATACTGTTGACCGCGTTCCCTCTTTCCCGTGATGGTGTATATGGCTATGCCTTGAATCAGCTCGTAATAGGTCATTGCCATGTCATTGGCCTTGTCGATCACCGCTTTGGAATGCTTTTCGCGCGCCGCTAAGTCTTCCGCTTGCCGAACCAGGAAGGCAAGCATGATAACGAAGATAAGCTCGAATGCCAGGGGAACTGACACGAGGATCCAGCCCTTTTGCGAAAGTTTGAGATCGAGTTTCATTGCACCGATGGTCTTGTCATTTACCGGCGCTCCTATTGTTCCCGTTGCCGGATCTCTAACATCACCCCTTGAAATCAATGCGTTATGAAGCTGCTACTATGTTCACTAAACTAGTTGCAGTCAGGGCAGGGAACATCCGGGAATTGCAAAAATCATCATCTTTTAAGACGATAGAGAGCTTGATGGCGTTCTGCAGGATTGGCTGGTTTCCGAACATCACGTTGTAGACACTATTGACAACGGTTCTGAAGCAGATCAACTTTTGAGGCACTATGCTTTCGACTTGATTGTGCTTGACTGGGACTTGCCTGGAATGCCAGGAGTCGACGTTTGCAGGAATTTCCGC
>CAZSNX010000092.1:1084-11363 GCA_964607945.1 uncultured Candidatus Obscuribacterales bacterium | reverse complement strand
TATCTCTTTTGGAATTGAGGAGCGCGAGCAGATTGGGCTGATCGGCCCAAATGGTTCTGGAAAGTCAACATTGCTTAAGATTCTGGCTGGACAGGTAGAGCCGGATGATGGCAGCGTTGTCTTCCGAAAGCGGCTCAGGGTTGCGGTTGTGTCGCAAAGTGAAGACTTCCCGGCGGAGCGATCCATTGAGGAGATCGTAACAGAGGCAGCCGGACAGGCAGAATTCTTGGAGTATGAGCGTGCGGCTGCAATTGATTCGACACTGGCGGCGGTTAAGTTTCCGGAGCGCAGCGCCCAAGCCGGCTCATTGTCTGGCGGTTGGCGAAAGCGCCTGGCTATTGCTTGTGCCCTTGTGAAGAAACCTGAATTGTTGCTGCTTGATGAGCCAACCAATCATCTTGATTTGGAGGGAGTTATCTGGCTGGAGTCCCTGCTAAAGGCTGCGAGCTTTTCATTCCTGTTGATTAGCCACGATCGTGCATTTCTGGAAGCTGTTTCGAATCGAATTGTGGAGCTAAATCCAGTTTATCCTCAAGGATTTCTTAGCGTTAAGGGCAATTACAGCCGGTTTCTTGAATCCAAGGAGGAGCAAGTTGAAGCGCAGGTCAACTTGCAGCAAGCGCTTGCCAGTAAGGTTCGAAGAGAAATAGCTTGGCTGCAGCGTGGTGCGCGCGCCAGGCAGACTAAAGCGAGAGGCCGGATTCAGGAAGCCGGCAAATTGATTGAACAGCTGGCTGAAGTAAAGCAGCGCAACTCGCTTAAGAGTTCGATCGAGATTGGATTCGACTCATCAGGACGCAAGACCAAAGAGCTGCTCTCTGCCAAGGAGATAAGTAAATCGCTCGGTCAACGTTTGCTGTTCTCGGAGTTGAGTTTCGTCCTGTCTCCTGGGATCAAATTGGGCATCGTCGGGCGAAATGGCAGCGGCAAGACCACTCTATTGAAAGTGATAGCTGACCAGCTTCAGCAGGATTCAGGGTCGATTAAACGAGCGGATGCCTTGAAAGTCGTCTGGTTCGATCAGAATCGCGAGCAGCTAGATCAGACAAAATCGCTGAAGGAATCTCTCTGTCCATCAGGGGATACCGTAGAGTATCGCGGGCGAAACCTGCATATCACATCATGGGCCAAGCGATTTCTATTTCGTCCGGATCAGCTCAATATGCCGATTAGCTATCTATCCGGAGGCGAACAAGCAAGAATCTTGATCGCCAATTTGATGCTCCGCAGTGCCGATATCTTGATCTTGGATGAACCGACAAACGACCTCGATATTCCGACGCTTGAGGTGTTGGAGGAAAGCTTGGAAGACTTCCCCGGTGCAGTCATATTGGTTACACATGACCGCCTTATGCTCGATCTGGTGTCAACCCATATTCTTGCGTTGCGGGGCAATGGGAAAACGGCCTTCTACAGTGACTATGAGCAATGCGAGCGAGCTCTGGCTGCGTCTGATGTTACTGAGCAAAGCAAACCTCAGCGCGCGGACAAGTCGGATAATCGCCCGCAAAAAGACAAGAGCAAGCTTTCGACTTCTCAGACTCGTGAGCTTGCCGCAATGCCAGACAAGATTGAGAAGCTGGAGTCGGTCATAAACTCACTTCAAGCGGATATGGACAAACCGCATATTGCCACTAATTATGCCAAGTTGCAGGAATTGATGAAGCAGCAGCAGGAAACGCAACGCGAGCTCGATGAACTCTTCTTGCGCTGGGAAGAATTGGAATCGCGTCGCTGACAACATACTTTCCAAGTCCCTGGTTATCCGCAGCATATGCAAATGCTGATGGCGAACTATGAGATGCAACCGGAGGCGACTGCAAAGATCAATGCTCGGCGAGAGGTCCGCGGTATGTGGAAACAGTGGTATACAGGCGTAAAAGGCTTGATGACGGTTATGCGAGTTTTACCAGAGGAACTCTACGAGAGGGTGATGAACAGCAACAGCAAGATCGAACCGGGAGAGATCTTTGAAGCAATCGTGCGCGGCAACTACAAGCAGAAGACCTAGTGAAGTCGTTGTAGAAGTGCCGGTAATAGTCACGCAGCTCCGATTCGTAGCTCGAGTGCATAGCCCGCTCAGGCAGGCTGATGCGCCGGTGCATATTTGGACTTCAATCCGAACAGATAAGCATGAAGATGCTCGGTAAACAGTCCGTGCATGACGAAGCGCTGTGAAAGCCGGAGCGGACCAACTAGGAAGAGTGGGAAGCCGTTGTATACCATGGCGCTCAGCTCCGGCGCATCTAGTATTCGTGCCGCCCTCAGAGCTAGGGTTTGATCGTATTGAAGTGAATTGATCGAGCGTTCATATTCATCGGCCTTAAGCAGCAGGCAGAACGATGTCTTAAAGAGCTCGTGGGCTGTCTCGAAGTCGACGCACTGTGTCCATCGCCTTTGCAGCGCGCTTTCATCAATTTCAATCGGGCGAATGGATGAGTAATTGACTCGGTCGGCCGGAATCGGCCATGCTTCTCCGGCGGTTGTTCCCAGGTCGTACAGCGCGTTAAATAGGACGACATCGTGTTGAATAAAGGAGCAGGTCATCAGGTCGTCGATCGTTTTTGGGTACAGAGTGGACTTCTCTGCTTCTGTGTTTTTTGAGTTGTCTATGACAAAGTTGATTATGTCCGATTCCGTCCAATAGTGCCGTAGTATCAGGTAGTTAGCTTCCGGAATCACAAACCATTTCATGAACCAGCAGATCATGGCTTGTAAGCTGTTGTGCGCGCAGAACTGAATCGGAATGATTCGCTTTACGAAATAGGTGGTGCATAGCATCATCGTTGCCAGCAAACGGCAAACGTGCATGACCGTCATTCGAAAAGGATGCTTCAAATTGGTCAGCCATGCGTCACGAACGGATGCATCGATCGGTAGTGTGTCGTCCTTTTCCAGGACATCGAACAAGCTTGGATTGACTCGGTTATACATTGTCTAATTCTTCGAGTTGGAGCAGATACAATCGGGCGACCACTTTCGCTGTTTTGATAATTTCGCAAACCGCACGTTCGGACGATGCGTGTCCGTCCAGCAGTTCATACAATTTTTCCAGATGAGCTTCATCATTCTTCCCGTGATAGGAAAGGAAGGTAGTTGCGTTTTCATCAACCGACAGGCATTCTTGAATCAAGACGGCCCAGCGAGATGCCATCTTATTGCCAAGTCCTTCGATAATAAACATCGCGCCGAGCAGTCCAATCGGATTCGGCTGGCTTGATTCATTCATTAGGTATCCGGCCAGTGCTTCGGTGCCGATATTGCGCTGAGCAAGTTGAATTTCTTGCAGTGATCCGCCGGCGGTTTCGAAGTCTCGTTCCAGCATTGTGTAATCACGATGTTCGTCCACGGCATGTCTTAGCACCAAAGAGCGCACTTCCGAGAGCTCGGCTGTGAAGCTCGACGCAGCTCGTGCGATCCAGCGTGACCCTTCGATTACCTGCGGTCTCAAGTTGAGCAAAAGCTTTTTGTAGTCTTCCGGCGTGAATGTCTTTTGTTCCAGCCGGCGAATAATTGGTATTAGTGAGAGTCGCCTTTCGAAGTCGAGCCAAATGCTCAATAGATGTCGTAAAGTCTCCTGAGCTGCCGCTCCCAGCACTAGCTCTCGTTCAGTCAGCATTCTGGTTTCTCCCGGCTACAACCGTCAGTTTCATGTAAGCATTGGCAAATCTTCCGCTTTCCGGGACGACACAGAATACTGTTTGTTCTGGTTCAAGCTTGCCAGAGTGAAGCAGCTCGTCTAATGCAATGAAGATTGATGCGCAACCAGTGTTGCCCTTGGTGTACAGATTGGTGAACCATTTATCCTCGGGAATGAGTGCGCCGGCAAGTTTGAGAAGATTCAAGATTCGGCCTCTAAAATGATGAGAAGAGTAGTGGCAGACGAAATGGTCTATTTCATCCGGTCTGATTTTCCCATCGTTCACTAACTTAAGAAAGCCATCTACACCTACCTTCACTACCTCCTCCAAAAGCTTGAGATTTTGTCGGATTAGCAATGCGCCGGCTGCTTCGGCGCGGCCGTAAGTAGTGTAGTCCTGCCAGGAAAGCTCTGGTGTCTCAGCCAGAATTGGTGTATTGGCTGACCAGAGACTCTGATCGGCAGTACCGCAGGACATGCAAAGATCGTAGTGGGAGGCGAAAGAAAAGATCTCGATCCACTCAATTTTAAAGCTGAGACCGCTCCAACGAGGCTGATTTTGAATGAGCATCGCCCCGGCGCCATCGGATAGCATCCATCGCAAGAATTCAGCCTCGAGATCTATCTTGAGATCGGTGACTGCTTCGTAGCGGCTCTTTTTCAGGAGTCTCGAGGCGAGTTCGGAAGCCACCACCAGCGAATTTTTCTTTTCTGATAGCCTGACTTGATTGCATGCTGCCTTGAGCGCCATCATGCCGGCGGAGCAGACACCATGGGTGGTGAGTATTTCCAGGGGACCGATGGCAAGTTCGGACTGTACAAGGCTGGCTAGACCAGGTAATGGTAAGTCGCCTTGCGTCGATGCGACAGCAAGCAGGTCGATCGCTTGCTGGTCAATTTCTGCGCGCTCCAAGCATTGTCTGGCGGCGGCTGCTGCCAGGTGTTTGTTCTGGTGTGTTGAGCGTTGTTTTCGGTCAATGGCATAGTGTCTTTACTCGATTCCATTGCTTTCCAGAATGCGCTTTTTCAATCTTGACGGCTTGCCCGATACAAAGCCTAAAATTTCTTCGATTTCGCTGTTGTTCACCGCCGGACCAGGCAGATAGCTTCCGGTTGAAGTAATAAAGGCTTGAGTGATTGCAGTCATTGATTGTCCGAAATGATTGAGTCTACGTATCTGAGTTCTGTTCGTTTTTGAAACGATAGCATCTCAGAAATTCTTCGATGTAAGGAATCACATCCAACACAATCAAAGTGAAGAAGTAAGTTGAGATGTAGCCTGTGTTGAGCGGATTTTTCTTCCAGGCAAGTCCGAGATTGCCCTGCCAATTGAACGTAATGAAGTCGACAAAAGCAGGCCAGTTGATGCAAATTATCAAAGCCACAATAACAAACGGTAGACATTCCAAAAAGCTATGAACATGCGTTTCCAGGATGGATATCTCACGTTTGTGAAGAGCATATTTGACGTCCATATGCGCTACAAGCTCGTGAAAGACGAGAATAGCAAACATGATCAAGAATTGAAGCGCATTGATCTCGAAGTAGAGCCCCAGAAAAACCGGTAGCCCAACCTGAACTCCCATGATGGCATGAAAGATGGATTCCTTAGCCCCGGTGGTCTTTTCAATCTGAGATCTCTTATGGCAATACCAATCGAGGAAACCCATCACCAACCAGAGTGGAAGGCATACGAACATTACGAGGTTGAACAATAAGACGTCGGAGGGGATGCTCTTTAAATCCATCTTCTTCCAAGACCAAACGAGCCACAGCCTAAAAGTTACCGCAGACAAACCCGGATTTCCTCTTTACAATCTGATTAAGAGCAAAACATTTTTGCCTCGTTTTGCTACTATAGGGATACGCTAGGACGACCTGGCGTCGCTGGCAGCATTGGGGACGGCCCCGTCTTGAGGGGTGTCCGTATGTCGTGGCTAATGCTTTTTATTGCCGGAATACTTGAAGTGGTTTGGGCGGTTGGCTTGAAACTGTCCGGTGAACTCACTCGACCACTGGTTGTAAGCATCACAATTGTGGCGCTTGTTTTGAGCACTAGCCTGCTGGCTATTGCAATGCGAAACATTCCAATGGCAACTGCCTACCTGATCTGGACTGGTATCGGTGCGGTTGGAACGTTTTTGCTTGGTGCTCTGTGGTTCTCTGAGCCGATTACGCCATTAAAGGCGATCAGTTTGATTTTTGTGATACTCGGACTGGTAGGTTTGAAGCAAGGATAGTTCTTAGCGCTCAGCTGCTTGGATAACCTTGATGATACCGGTAGATCCGTCTACCTCGATTTCTGTGCCGTCCGGCCAGAGACTGGTTGCATCAGGGATGCCCGAGACGCTAGGTAGTCCGTACTCACGAGCAACCAGGGCGCCGTGCTGCAGCATTCCGCCAATCTCCAAGACGACGGCAGCAGCGTTAACGAACAGCGGCGTCCAGCCCGGATCGGTAGCGCGTGCGACCAGGATTTCGCCTCTCTCCAGCGGTTTTTCATCCGGTGAGTGAAGAACTTTTACTTTGCCACGGGCTATTCCAGCGGAAATTGGCATGCCAGCCACTTCTCCGTCACGAGCTGGCCGCGGCGCTGGCCGCCGAATCTCTCCGCGCGAATCGATGATCGCAGGCAGGAGCGGCACGCGGGCTAGTCGATCGGGAAACTCTCGATTTTCCTTTCCGATCCGGCGCAGATCAAACTTTTTTTCATTGAGCGACTGTCCGAGATTATCGAGTGTGAGGTCGAATATCTGTTCGGGGCTGTCCAAACGGCCTGCTTTGCAAAGCAAATTGGCTTCGGACAGCAGGCGCTGTCTAATTAAGTCGATGCCAAAAATCAAGCAATACTTGTGAACCTCTCTGTAGCCGGAGAGAGTTTCGAACACTTTGTACAAGGATTGAAAGTGTTTAACTTGCAGCCAGCCCTTGTCGTGCAGCTTGCTGCAAAGCGCCTCGTACTGCTCGTGCCGCTCTTGCTGTGCTAGGTCGAATCTGGCTTGCGGGTTATCGCTGTCAGTCGCAGAATTTCTAAGCATTAGCAATTGATCCATCAACAGCTTCGGATTATCGCGATAGCGACTGGATGAGATGTCCAGCTCTACCGGTCCTCTGTGTCCGTACAAGTCTAGGAAGTCCTTCCATTCTTGCTGGAACGCTTCGGGAAGCGTATCGTTTTTCAAACCGGCTTGTAAGTCTTTTGATGCCAACTTCTCTGGTAGCAGTTGAGCCAGGTGATAGAGGGATAGACCCATTTCCGTAGTTACATTGTTTGGCAGCCCCTTTTCCAGCTTAGAGATTGCCTGCTCTTGGCCGGGACCGATGATCGATTTCATCCGTTCGAGCGCGACTCTCGAAGCTACAAATAGTGGCAGGGTTGTATGGAAGACTGTGTTTATTACTCGTTCAACTATGGACTGCACGAATTCCAGAATAGGAATATCCTTGGCTGCCAAGGCACGCGTTTCGCGCATGTAAGTTGCGATCTCTCTCTCTGCGCGTTTGTGGGCGTGCTCCGGTAAGACTCGTGCTTCTAAGATATGCATGCCGACTTCGGGCAGCTGCCAAAGTAGATGGAGCGGAGGGTGCACTGCCTCCTTGTTTGCAGGCAGGTACTCTTTCTCATCGGTCTGCTGCAGAACCTCTGCGGCTAGCGGATCCATGTTGTTGATTAGTTTGACGAATTTTTCCTTGCCGGCAATGGCAAATAGGTTTGAGAGATTTAGATAGAGGCGTCCGTTGCTAGGCCACGGCACCGAACTTTCCACATCACGGATAATATCTTGTCCGAAAATCCGCTTGCCCGCATATTTGAAGAAGCCAGACAAAAGCGATGTTCCCATCGGTGACAGCGGTTTGTAGATGCCTTGAACGCTAATCGTGACGTCGAGATACAAGCGCTTTTTCTTGCCTGGCTCCGTAACCATCTCCGGTGGCAGCGGCACAAAAGTAGTAATCGGACGGGCTTGCAAAAGAAACAGCTCTCCACCTGCAAACGCCCACTCGATATCGGTAGGCTTCTCATACAAGTTTTCGACTTTCACAGTTAAGTCTGACAAGGCAAGTAGTTGTTTGTCGGTTAACGCCAGTTCAGCGTGGCGAGGATCCTGCTTTTCGGTGGTACCGCCGGATGGCTTAAGCCAAATGGAGGTCTCCTTGGCGCCGGTTACGCGGCTTTTAACTGTTCCGGACACTTTGTCGACGATGTATGTGTCCGGAGTCGCAATGCCTGCGACGACGGTTTCGCCAAGCCCCCAATTTGCATTGAAAACAGCTTCGTCATAGTTGTTGCTGATTGGATTCAGAGAGAAGCCAACGCCGGCGATCTCGCTGGCAATCTGTCTTTGTACAACAACGGCGATGCTGGGATTTTTTGTGTCAAAACCGTGTTCGCGCTTATATACAACGATGCGGTAGTCCAAACAGGAAGCGAACGCTTTTTTAATGCCGTCTTCCAATGAGTCCAAGCTGACACCAAGTATGGTCTCATAACCACCGGCAAACGACGACCCTTCTAGATCTTCTTCCGGAGAGGAGGAGCGGACGGCAAATAAGGCGTCTTTTGAATGGCCCTTTCTGATCGATTCCAGCGCTGACTGCTGCTCCGTTGAAAATGTTGACTTAAGTGCCTCTTGTTTGAGATCTGCACATGCAGCTGCGAGATCAGGTTCCGCTGCGCTTATGAAACGAGTCCAGATCGGGCTTGCCTTTAGTTGAGAAATCCATGGTAGGAAATAGTCCACCGGCAGAACCAGCCCGGGCGGAACCGGGAGCCCAGCCTCTGCCATTCTGATCAACGACCAGCCTTTACCGCCAACCTTCGAGAGTTGTACTTCTCTGCTTCCAGGAAATGGATAAACTTCAGGGATGGTTGAAATGGACATGCGATCAGTCCTCCTTTGAGTTCGGACATTTTACAAGCTTGGCTTCAGGTAGTCTTTAGCTTAGACGTGCTAAACCAGAGCCCTAATACCAGATTGCGATGATATTGTTTTAGCTTCCCACTACCCAATTCTCAAACAGGCAGTCGTTAGCCAATAAGCAATGCTCAATCTACATATTCCAGAGGGAGTTAATTTTGAATGCAGTGGCTGCGGACACTGCTGCTTGGGCTGGCCTGTTCCACTAACACCAGAGGATAATGAGCGTCTAGTTGCATACGAAGCAGGCTACGCTGATAGCAGAAAAGCACCGGTACGCCTGCTGGAGAGCTCCGATCCGGCTCTTGTGAAGTTTACTCACTGCCTTGAAAAACGAGCGGACGGACGCTGTGAGTTCTTGATGGATGATGAGCGATGCCGCCTTCACGTCGACATCGGACCACAAGCGAAACCGACAATCTGTCAACTCTTCCCTTACAATTTCACCGAAACGCCAAGCGGTGTTTATGCCAGTCTGAGTTTCGTCAGCTCGGCCGTTCTCTATAATGCCGGACGCCCGCTTTTGGAGCAATCTGGCTTGTTGGAGCAAAAATGGGAGCAATTTCAACGGCTGTTTCCTGGAGAGAATCGCGATTGGAGTGATATACAGTTGTTCAGCGGCCAGCCGTTGACCTGGCAAGCATATCTTGTATTAGATGCGAAGCTGCTGGAGCTAATCCGTGCGCAGGAACCTCGTGGTATTGAGCGAAGATTGTCCGCTTGCAGCAAATACTTGGTCAGCCAAGCTCCGCGCGGCACAAACCTCGAGAGAATGCCGCCGGTTGATGCGCGACCGAAGGTCGTGGATCAGCTGCTAATCAAGTGGCTGATGGAGTTCTACTTGACCGATGATGTTTATGCTTGTAGCACATTTGATCTCTATAGTCAGGCCTTGTTTGCCGATCTCTCCAAGCCACCACAGACGGTGCCAATATTGGATGGTGCCGAGAGATACACTATCAATCAGCTTTTTTCACTGGAGCTGGGTCTGCTGGAGCCGGATACTGAAAACCTCCTCTATCGGTTCGTTTACAACCGAGTTTTTGGAAAGCTTTACTTCGGAGCAGGCTTGGCCGGGTTCAGTGTGCTGGGTGGGATTCATCATCTGCTCTGGCTGATTGCGCTGGTCAAACTCAAGGCAAAGATGCGTTGCATCAGTCAAAAACGGACAAAACTCGAGTTTCAAGAGTGGGCAGATCTGATTCGAATGCTCGAGCGGCGTTTGACGAGGGTGACTTACTCCAGCGAATCGACCTTTGCCTTGGAAGTACTCATAACCAGTCCAGAGAGGCTGGCAAGAATTCTCACATTGTCCAAATGAATTCAGCTGAATGCCGGTGCGCAGACAGCTATAATCTTTCGTTCCCAGCCTAGCCAGTTCAAATTTGGAGCAATGGAACATATCTGGAGCCCCTGGCGATATCAATACATTACCGCCGCTGACAAGCCGCCTGGCTGTATCTTCTGCAGTTTGATTGCTGAGAATGCAGATCAGAAGCACAACATAATCTTTCGGGGGACTCTCAACTACATTATTCTCAATCTGTTCCCATACACCAGCGGGCATATCATGGTGGTTCCCTACCAGCATGCAGCGTCTCTGGTCGATGTTAATGAGGCGACAACCTCAGAACTGATGGAGCTTTCTAAAAGAGCGTTGCGAGCGCTCGAGTCCGAATACCATCCTCATGGATTCAATGTGGGCTTCAATTTGGGTCAA
>CAZSNX010000092.1:0-1074 GCA_964607945.1 uncultured Candidatus Obscuribacterales bacterium | reverse complement strand
ATCCGCCGGTGCCGGCGTTGCCGAGCACATCCATATGCATGTCGTGCCGAGATGGAGTTGCGACGCGAACTTTCTATCTGTAATCGGCGAGACGCGTATTTTGCCGGAAGAGCTTGAGAATACCTATCTGCGACTTAAGAAGCACTTTGTAAGTTAAGTGCTGGTCTTGGCCCGCAGAAATTTTGCCCGAAATCCTGTAAGATCGCTCTCTCGCTTGTTGGAGGGTATTGTCATGAGAATGGTGGAGAGTTTGAAGAAGTTTAATTTGTCGGTGCCGTTGCTGCTCTCGCTTGCCCTTGCTTCCACACTCTCGTTGGCCGATCCAGTTTATTCGCAAGCCCCGCCGCCAAACGGTATCGCTACGATCATGCTCCCGGTTCAGCAATCGCCCAATGGGCAGCAAGTAGCGACGACTCCCAGAGGACTTCAATTTCCACTGCCGGGTGCCGGAGTTAACGGCAACGCAGTTCAAGTCTTTACCGGACCGCAAGGAGGTTATTGGTACGTCGACCGAACTGGGGCGAACATCACTCTACTCAGTCCAGGCCAGCAATTACCCCAATTGCCATATTACGGTCAGACCAACGGTTATGCTCCTCCGCCCAGCCAACCGACCACTCAGAATGTCGAAGTCAACACGGCTCCCAGCTCTTCGGGATCATCGGGAAGCGGAGCAGCCGGAGCTATGATGGCTGGTGCTGCCGGTATGATGGCCGGCACGGCTATGGGCTATGCGATGGGCGACAACAACAACTATTACAACGGAATGCCATACGGGCATCCCGTTTATTACGGCGGTGGCGGCAAGCCCTACTACTATGGTGCAGGCGGTAAACCGGTTTACGTGAACAATAAGAACGTCGACGTTAACGCTGTCAACAACCAGCAACAGTGGTACCAGAAAACTATCCAAAACGATCCGCAAACCGCTCAGCATTGGCAGAATGCTCGCAGTCAACAGATGCAGCAGAATCCTGGTCAGTTCAACCAGATGCAGCAGAACCCTGGCCAATTCAATCAGCAAGCTCAACAAGCCGAGCAGCGGCGACTTCAGCGTTGGCGAGGTACTTCAGC
>CAZSNX010000091.1:5856-11410 GCA_964607945.1 uncultured Candidatus Obscuribacterales bacterium | reverse complement strand
CGCAGGCGGCAAATGCAGCTGACAATCCGGTCGCTTTTCCGAATCGCTCTCCGAGTTTGCCGGCGAGGTAGACGAGCCCACCTGAGCCCAGCAACCAGGCTAGTTTGTAGGCGGTGTTTCGCACTCCGACGAACAGCGCTTGTGAGCTTTTGGTCAATGATTCCAGATAGAAGCCGTCGATGGCAATATCGTGAGTGGCGGACGTAATCGCAATCAAGGCGAATACACAGACCGATAGCGCAATTGCGTTGGGCGTGTAAGGAGTAAGAGCCAGAGCAGCCGTGGCCAGACTCAAGGCAATCTGACACCAAAGTATCCAGCTGCGCTTGGTGCTATAGATGTCAACCAGCGCAGACCAAAGCGGCTTGACTGTCCAGGGAATCGTCAGAAGATTCGTCACCAATGCAATAAAGTCGTTGCTCGCGCCGAGATTTTTGAAGAAGACCGATGACATCATCTTGACGATCGCATACGGAAGTCCTTCCGCGAAATAGAGTGTCGAAATGTATATACTTGGCTTACGGTCCGTCAATTCTTTCGCCCGGTTCCATAGAGATACGCAGACAACAGCAGCTTGCGAGACATTTTATGACATTGGCAAGAAAAATTTCTCGATTACGGAATTCCTTGCTGGCAGTCCTTGTGGTGCTTTCCGTTGCGGCTCAGACGGCCGAAGGCGCCAGCCCCCCGGCCAAGTCCGCCAGCAGCTCTCAAATGTTGGCAGTGACAGCCGATCAATGCCGCAAAGCGCTTGATAAGGTCGATGAGCTGGTAAAAAATCGTTTCTATAACAAGTCAATTGCCACTACGGAGTGGCCCAAGTACATCGCCGAACACAGGGACGAGATACTTGCATCAAAGAATTTGATCGAGCTTTCCGAGCGGATAAATGCGGCAATCAAGACATTGAAGTCCAGTCATTGCGAATTTGTCACTGTTAACGATGAGACCTACTATTTCCTGCGCTCAATCTTTTCTGCGTTCGGAAAAAAAGACAAGGCCCCGCCAATCGATTTTGTCGGTGCCATTACTGGCGGTGTCAATTGCAGTCACAACAAAGTCAGATTCGTGCTCGACGGCAGCCCAGCACAAAAGTCAGGTGTTCAGATCGGCGATGAGATAGTTTCAGTTGAGGGGCGTCCGTATGTTGGCCAGCTGAGTTTTGCAAACATGTCGGGAAAGGAGATTAAGATTTCGCTTGTGCGGAAAGGACAAATGCGAACTGTTTCGCTTAAGCCGCTTTTGAGGGACGACTACGGTGAATTTGTCGCTGCTGTCAAGAACAGTGCACGAACATTCAGCGTTCCCGGGGCAACTTTGGGATACGTTCATCTCTGGTCGGGAGGACCGCTCGCACACCAAGCATTGTTTGAAGTGTTGGACGGGAAGGTGGGATATACGGACGGGTTAATTCTGGACCTCAGAGGCGGCTATGGTGCTAATTCAACCAGCGATCTCGATTTTTTCTATCGCCAGCCATCCAACTATCCGGCGATGGTCAGCATCGACAGGAAGGGTGGGCGGCATTATGCCAAGGAATACTACGACAAGCCTGTCGTGGCGCTGATCGACGGCGGCGCGCGCAGCGGCAAGGAGATACTTGCTTACAGCCTGAAGAAGAGCGGTCGCGCTAAGCTGGTAGGTGAGCGGACTGCCGGGGCCTGTGTGGCTGGAACAATTATCCCGATTGACTCGAAAATGGCGCTCTATCTGGCGGTGTTCGACGTGGAAGTCGGCGGAGTGCGGCTGGAAGGCATGGGCGTTGCACCGGATGAAGAGGTAGTGTCCGGGTGCAGTCAGGAAGGGTGGGACCGGCAACTGGCCGTTGCTACCAAGCGCTTGGTCGAACAGTTGAAACGGAACTGATGCGGGGAGATCAGGCAAGGTGCTCGCTTAACAGCCAGGAGTCGCTCTTGTATGTGTCGGATAATCGAGCTTGCTGGCAGATGTTCTTTTGAGAAACGTCTGCAGGTTACGCCCAGCCGTTAATTTGGCATGTCTCTGGGGTAGATGGTTCTAGGCATCTCTCAATTCTAGGAGCGATCGACAATCTGCTGGTGCAGTTTTGGTCTATCCTACCGGCTAGCTCAATCCAGTGAATTACAGTACTCGGGAATGTCCAGGACTCCATCGCGAACCTTCTTGCCTCTTTGCTTATTGCGAATTTGGTGCCGAAAGACCGATTCGTGGATCTCATTTATGTCTGCAGAGCAAGATCGTTATCTTGTTGGAGCCCACGGATATTTCGTCGAACTGCCGAGTGGTGCGCTAGCGCCGGTTGGAGTAAGGGCTGCCTTTCCGCTGATTGACCGCTTCCCGTCTCTTGTGCTGGATGACCTTTCCATCAAGAAAGAATTCGGAGCTAATGCCAGACTGTTGTCGGTACCAGCAAGCGGAGCGCGCAGCGGCAAAGCGATGCCGGTAGAAGTTGAGAGGCTTGTCGAAGAACTGACCTTAATCTGCCCGCAGGATTCCAGCTTGATGCCGGTCGAGCGTTATATAGCGCTTCGAATGCTGGAGTCGGGAGCGGTCAGCCAGGAAGACTTGAGACGAATTGTCGCACAACGTGGCGACAATGATACTCTCGGGCAGGCGTTGATTGCCGCTGGTCATCTGGATTGGGAGTCGCTGCTTACAATCTGCCTGGATGTCAGACCAGCTTCACGTTTAGATCCGCCTTCGATGAGAACGATTGCTCAGCGCCGTGAATGGGAACTTACCGGTGAGATTCTAATTTCAATGCGGAAGCTCAATCGAACGAAGTTGGAGGAGGCGCTGCAGATAAAGCGTGAAGGCAGCAGGGCAATTGGCGAAATCTTGACCTCGATGGGTGCTTGCACTGAGGAAGATATAAAAAAGTGTCTGGCGGTGCAAGATGAGATGAAACAATCGGTCGGCGCGGGAGTCGCCTTGATCGGTCAGTTGTTGATCAGTCGTGGAGTAATCTCATTCGGCGATCTCGAAAGTGCGATTCGCAATCAAAAGGTCGGCCGGCAGTCGCTTGAACGGATATTACGTGCGATGGGTGCTTGCACCGAACGCGATATAGAAGATTTTGCCAGGGCAAACGGATGGCATAGCTTTCAAGATGAGATTGATGATGTGCGGCTCGGACACTGGCTGGAGAAGGTCGGCACGATCTCCAGGCAACAGTTGGAAGAGGCGCTAAGAATTCAAGCGAGGGGAAGACAGGTGCTGGGAGAACTGTTGGTTTCACTCCGGCTCTGTTCGACCGCCGATATTCAGCAAGCGCTCTCAATGCAGAAAGATATACGCGAAGACTACAAGACTGGAGTGGAGAAGCTAGGCTCTATCCTCATTAAGAACAAGAAGGTCGATCAGGCTAAAATCGAAGAAGCTCTCAGGCTACAGTCTACAGGGCGTGAAAAAATTGGCAGCATACTTGTTGCTCTGCGGTCGTGCACTGAAAACGATCTCTCGAGAGCATTGGAGATCCAGCGCCAGTGGCGCGAGCATTGCCAGACTGTTCAGGACAGGTTAGGAGACGTTCTTTTATCCGATGGAGCCGTAAGTGAAAGTGACTTGAATCGCGCTCTCCTGCGGCATACTCAAGAGAATTTACCACTGGGCCGGGTCCTGGTGGAACTGCGAATCTGCACTCCCGAGCAGATAATCTCAGCATTGGTTTCCAGAGACTATGATCGACAATGTAAGTTTCGGGCCTTCTTGAACAAGGAAATGTCCGCCGATGCAGCTTGCGCCGCCAGTCAGGCTGAAGCTCAATTAAGACCAAGTCAACCGGTAGCAGCTGCAGTGCGCTATGCCCGCATGTCCACTGAGGAAACATTATTGAGCAAGCTGTCGGCTTGGATCAAAAAGCGTAAGTGACGATTGGAAGCACATTCTGTATATTTAAGACGTTGCTGGTATGAATGTGGAATTGTCTAAGAAAGATAGAGCATCGAACGATACTGCTGGTGGCATGTCACCGGTAGTGGCTTCTGCGCCAATTCCCAACTTTCGCCAGGTTACACCTTGGCTGTACAGAGGTGGGCAACCCGATGCTGCTGGATTTCGCTACCTTCAAACGCTCAATATTCGCACGGTCATCTCGTTGCGTTGGCGCCGAACCGCAATCATCGAAGAGGAACGATTGGCTTAGGAGCATGGCTTTCGTTACGTAGGATTTCCTCTCAATTACTGGACCTTTCCAAGCCCAGATGTGATCAATCGGTTCCTTTCGGTATTGGACGACAACGCCAGCCGTCCGGTTTATGTGAATTGCTTTCACGGCTCAGATCGCACCGGTTTGTTGTTGGCCATCTATCGCATGGCAAGGGAAGGATGGTCGGCGGCAAAAGCCTACAAGGAGATGCGCGGATGCGGTTTTCATCTCTTCCGCATGTATCATTTTAAATGGGCGGTCTACTATTTCGAGAGTCTGCTTAAGAAAGGCAAGCTCTAACCGTTATGCTAAAACGGCTCTGGTTGCGGCACCGAGTTGGGTGGATTGACTGGCGGTATCGCTGCCGCCGGAGGTAGAGTTGGAGCCTGGGTCGCCGGCAACCCAACCGGAGATGTCTGCCCGACCGGATTCGGCATCTGTATAAGATTGGTCTGTCCCTGGGTGAGCGGGAGTGCTGCTGGAGCTGGTTGACCGATTGGACTGGGTTGAGTAGCCGCTGTGACCTGTACTGTCACTGCCGGTGGTGCTGCCGGAATCGGACTGACTTGCTGCTGTGCAAGCGGTAATCCTACCGTCCCAACTTGTCCCGCTTGAGCCGGTGCGGCTTGCGATTGCGGTGCTGGATTGATTGCCTGCTGCGCTGGTGCTGGAACCGGTCTTGCAGCGATCGGTATGCCTGCAGATGGCGGAGCTGGAGACGGATCCGGCAAGGCTTGGGAGGCTTGAGCGGTAGCTGAAGGTGTCTCTCCGATTGCCTTTGGAGCGGTTGTGCTGGCAACTGCTGAAGAGCTTGTCGGCCTTTCGTCCTTGGATTTGCTCGAGCCCTTCTTTCGATGGTATTCCTGATTATCCAGTGATGCTTTCAATGCTTGCTGTACAGTAGGGTCCACGCCGTTCAATTGGGAGGCACGTTTGTATGATTCCACTGCCCCATCGAAGTCTTTCGCGCTAAACAAGGCATATCCAAGCGATGCATGATAGAGCGAATCATCAGGCTTCAACTCGACCGCCTTCGTGTAAAAATCGACTGCTTGAGCAGGCTGCCCGGTCTTCCACAATAATGATGCAAGCTTGAAGTAGTTGCATGAATCTTGTGGATTCAATTTAATGGCGGCCTCATACTCGTGAATGGCATCGTTTGCCTTTCCGGTGGCCGAAAGTGCATCGGCCAATCGTTGGTGATAAGTGGGATTATCCCCATCCTTTTCAATTGCAAGTTTCAGCGCGACGATTGCTTCATCGAAGTGGTTCTGCTGAAACAGCACATCGCAGTAGAATGGCATTACTTCTTTCCGTCCTGGGCTGAGTGCGAGGATTGTTTTGTACTCCGCCAGCACGTCGTCCCAACGTCCCAGACGGCTCAGAACCGCGACCTTTCCCAGGTGAAAGTCGACATTGTCGGCTTTT
>CAZSNX010000091.1:0-5846 GCA_964607945.1 uncultured Candidatus Obscuribacterales bacterium | reverse complement strand
TCGCTAAATCGTATTCTTTGTCAGCCGCTGCAAAGTCTCCTTTCTTGAAGAGCTCGTAGCCTTTCGCCGCGTGTCTTGAACCGGAAATCAACGGGGTTTCACTTGATTTTGCAGCATGGCAATTGGAGGCGATACAGGCAAGCTGCACCGCGATAATGAGCGGAACTAAAATTCGCCGGGGAGCGCACACTGGCTTCCCTCCTGTAGCACGTCCGGTAGATGAGTCAGTCTAACAGTAAATACTTGCAATGAATCGGTTTTAATAATCTCAATCAATCTTCGTTTACAAAACTCTTCTCTAAACCGCCGACAAGTAGGATCTGACGCTCAAATGTTAGTGCTGTTTTTTTGATGCAAATGCCATCATATGTGGTACCGCAATCATTCAAGTAAAAAGATTCGCGAGGCAAGTCAATTAGCCGTTCTGAGAAGGTTGGGTTATCCCGGGTTGCTAAGAGGAGTCCCGGATAATGAAGAGATAGTGAGTATTGATCCGCTGGCAGTGCCCTGCCGGACTTCGGTCGGTTAATATTTGGGTGTATGGAATGAATGATTGGCGTAGGGTCGATCCCTTGCTGACAACGGCAAAAGGGCTACCCGCTCAAGACGAGAAGAGATTCGACAATGACACACCTAAATCCTGAACATATCAAGACTTTGTACAAATCCATGCCGGCTAAGCTAGAAGAGGCTAGAAAGCGCTTCGGGCGGCCACTGACTCTGGCTGAAAAAATACTGGTAGCTCACCTGGACAAGTGGAATTCGGAGCCGATGGTGCGCGGCGAGAGCTACGCGTTGCTTCGCCCGGACAGGGTGGCGATGCAGGATGCGACTGCCCAAATGGCTCTTTTGCAGTTCATGCAAGCGCAGCTCAAAACAGTGGCGGTTCCGTCCACTGTTCATTGCGATCACTTGATTCAAGCAAGAGTTGGCGCCGATAAGGATTTGAAGACCGCGCTGCAGGATAACAACGAAGTCTACAATTTCTTGCGTTCCGCCAGCGCCAAGCATGGCATCGGATTTTGGCAACCGGGCGCAGGGATTATTCACCAAGTGGTATTGGAGAATTACGCCTTTCCCGGTGGAATGATGATTGGAACCGATTCTCATACGCCTAATGCCGGTGGGTTGGCAATGATAGCGATCGGAGTCGGTGGTGCCGATGCGGTCGACGTGATGGCGGGTGAGTCCTGGGGCGTTCGGTGGCCGAAGGTGATAGGAGTCAAGCTCACCGGAAAGTTGAATGGCTGGACCGCACCCAAAGATGTGATTCTCAAGTTGGCCGGCATTCTTACCGTAGCCGGCGGAACCGGGGCGATAATAGAGTACTTTGGTCCGGGCACCGGCTCGATCAGCTGTACGGGCAAGGCCACGATCACGAACATGGGTGCCGAGCTTGGCGCCACAACTTCGGTATTTCCGTTTGACGATCGCATGGCTAAGTACTTGAAGGCTACCAATCGAACTGAAATAGCCAGTTTGGCCAATGAGTATCGCGAGCATTTGGTGGCAGACTCTGAAGTCGAAGGCGATCCCAAGAAGTATTACGATCAAATTGTCGAAATAGATTTGGACAAGCTGGAGCCCTACGTAGTTGGACCGCATACTCCGGATTTGGCCAGACCTATCTCTGAGTTCGCCGGTGAAATCAAAGAGAAAGGCTATCCCGAACAGCTGAAGGTTGCTCTGATTGGCAGTTGCACTAATTCCTCCTACGAGGATATGGACCGCGCTGCTCATGTTGCGGAACAAGGGGTTAAGCAAGGCATCAAGGCTCAATGCGCTTTCATGATCACGCCTGGCTCTGAGCAGATTAATCAAACCATCAAGCGCGATGGCCAGCTTCAGCTTTTAGAGAAGATTGGCGGTGTTGTGCTGGCCAATGCCTGCGGTCCCTGTATAGGGCAATGGAAGCGTGAGGATATTACGCCTGGTGAGACTAACTCGATTATCACTTCCTTCAACCGCAACTTTAGCCGGCGCAACGATGGCAATGCTGAGACTCTGGCTTTCATAGGCAGTCCGGAGCTGGTCACCGCCATGGCGTTAGCAGGTAAGCTAACTTTTAATCCGCTGAAGGACAAGCTGCAAGGAGCGGACGGCAAAATGGTCACTCTCGAGCCGCCATCGGCGGAAGAGCTGCCATCTAAAGGATTCGTCAGTGAAGATTCCGGCTATATCGAACCTGAAAAGGATGGCGAACAGGTACAAGTAATCGTCCCGCCTGATAGCGAGCGTCTGCAATTGCTTGCACCGTTTGCGCCCTGGGATGGCAAAGACTTGCACGAGTTGCCTATCTTATTAAAGGCTTCAGGCAAGTGCACAACCGATCACATTTCGCCGGCAGGAGCCTGGCTTAGATATCGTGGACATCTCGACAAGATTAGCGACAATATGTTCATTGGAGCGGTCAATGCTTACACCAAGGATTCCGGCACCGGGCTCGATGTATTGAGCGGTGATGTAAAACCGTTTCCCGCTGTCGCCCGACATTACAAGGCGGAAGGACTGAGCTGGGTTGTTGTCGGCGATCAAAACTACGGAGAGGGATCGAGTCGTGAGCATGCCGCCATGTCGCCGCGTTTCCTGGGATGCAAGGCAGTGCTAGCTCGGAGCTTTGCCAGAATTGCCGAGACTAATCTTAAAAAGCAAGGCATACTGGCTCTTACATTCTCGAATCCTGCCGATTACGACAAAATTATGGAGAAAGATAGGGTAAGCATTCTCAATTTAGGGAAGCTAGCTGCCGGTGCGCCAATTGAGGTGTTGCTCCAGCACGCTGACGGTAAGACTGAAAAAATTGCCGCCAAGCACACTATGACCGAAGAGCAGATCGAATGGTTCAAAGCTGGTTCAGCACTAAATCTCATCCGTAAGCGGAGAGAGGGTTAGAGCAATCAAACTGAATTCGACTGCCTCGCTTTGCCTGTTGATGCTCCTCTGCTCTTGGTCTTTGCTGGGTTGCTCCGCATTGGATCATGAGGATGCCGGTATGAACTCAGGTCTGGTGCGAGCGCCGGAATTCGATGGTGGAGTAGGTTGGCTTAACACTGACCGTCCGATTCATCTGAAGGACCTCAAGGGAAAGGTTGTTCTGCTCGATTTCTGGACCTACTGCTGCATCAACTGTATGCATGTCATTCCCGACTTGAAGAAGCTCGAGGAGAAATATCCCAACGAGCTGGTTGTGATTGGCGTTCATTCAGCCAAGTTCGACAATGAGCGTGAAAGCGAAAGTATCAAAAATGCGGTGCTGCGCTATGGCATCAAGCATCCGGTCGTCAACGACGCCAAATTTGCCATATGGCACGCTTACACGGTAAATGCTTGGCCGACGCTGGTGCTGATCGATCCCGACGGTAAGATTGTCGAGCAGGTCTCAGGTGAAGGCAATTTTGAGGAGTTGGATTCGACCATAGCCGGTTTGATATCGCGCTTCTCTCAAGCTGGGCGGCTTGACAGAAAGCCGATCAAGTTCGCCCCGGAGAAGGACGCTCAGAAGCTGAGAGTGTTGGACTTCCCAGGCAAGATTGCTGCTGATGAGCCTTCCGGACGTCTGTTCGTCAGTGATTCCGGGCACAATCGTATTCTGGTGTTAAGCGAGAAAGGCTGTCTGTTGTCCATTATCGGGTCAGGAACAGCTGGGGCTTCTGACGGTGATTTTAGTCATGCCAGTTTCAATCACCCGCAAGGACTGGTGTTTCGCAATGGTTCTCTATATGTAGCCGACACTGAGAACCATCTGATTCGACGAATTCAGCTTGAAAGCAAGCAAGTATCCACAATCGCCGGAACCGGTAAACAAGCCGCATTTCGTGCAGGCGGCGGGCCGGCCTTGGCGACCGCTTTGAGTTCTCCCTGGGATCTTGTCTTTATCGGCGACAGACTTTTCATCGCAATGGCCGGTAATCACCAAATTTGGGCATTGAGTTCGGACCGCTCCAAAGTCGAGCCTTTCGCCGGTAGCGGCCGTGAAGACATTATTGACGGACTGCTCAGCTCTGCCGCGCTTGCTCAACCAAGCGGTATCACTACAAATGGTGTCAAGCTCTACTTCGCCGACAGTGAAGTAAGTGCTGTTAGGGCGGCGACCGTCGGCCGTTACGGTGAGGTGAAAACAATCATCGGTCAGGGTTTGTTCGAGTTCGGAGATAAAGACGGGACGGCAGAGGAAGCTCGCCTTCAGCATCCGCTGGGCATTCTTTGGCGACAAGGGAAGCTCTATGTCGCAGACAGCTACAACCATAAGGTTAAGGTAATCAGCGCTGATTCCAGAAAGTCCGACACATTGGCAGGAGATGGCAAGCCGGGCTCTGCCGATGGGCTTCATGCTCGGTTTTCCGAGCCGGGAGGGCTGACTGCAATCGGAGACAATCTATATATTGCAGATACCAACAATCATCGTATTCGCGTGCTGAATCTAAAGTCGAATTCGGTAGGTACTCTGCCGATTACGATGCCCGGCTCTCATAAACAACCTGCCGTAGTTGAAACGAAAGGCGCAAGCTTACTTCAATCAGCTCCGAAAGCAAATATCCTCACGAGCAAAATCAATCTGGTCAAGGCCGGCAGTCGCGGCAAATTGATCGTGGATGTCGAATTCCCGCCTGCATTTCACTTAAATACCGAGGCACCGCTCAAGTACAAAGTTGTTCGGATTGAAGGAAAGGCAGTCATGATTGATGCCAAGCAATTGGCGCGTACTATTCAGCCTGCTCAACTGCCGCTATCTATTCCATTCACTGCCGGTCCGGACAAGTCGACTGGTGAGATTCAATTAGACGCTGATATCTATTATTGTTCTTCCGGAGTTAATCAAGTCTGCAAAGTCAAGGCGGTCTCGATCGTCAGTCATATCAAGACCAGTGCTGCCTCTTCGAATCAAGTGCTGACCAATAAAGTTGTGATTTCCGGCAAAGACTAATCGGACTGTGAATGTGTATCCCAAAGATGCAGCTGTAATGGTTTAATGTAGATTTTGAAAATAGTTCAGCCGTCAAAGTATGCCAGACTTTCTATCCGAGCTTGTCAATAGTAGCGAATTTATGCCGCATGGCTTTTGCTTGCGTTGGGATCCGGCGCTCGTGTTGCTATTCAATGTCTCTAACATTGCGATTGCCGCTGCTTACTTCGCAATTCCGCTTGCGCTCTTTTATTTTGTGCGGAAACGAAAGGACTTAGCCTTCTCGTGGATCTTTCGCATGTTTGCGGCGTTCATCTGGGCTTGCGGTGTGACCCACCTTATGAAGGTCTGGACTATCTATCACGGCAGCTATTGGGCAGAAGCGCTCATGGATACATGGACGGCAGTTATCTCAGTTGCTACTGCCTTGATTCTCTGGCCGCTCATTCCCAAGGCGCTGGCTTTGCGTAGTCCTGCTGAATTAGAATCAATAAACATGGAGCTGAAGTCTGTCAATGAGCAGCTCAATAGCGCTAATACAGAGCTCTCGGTATTGAACAACGATCTTCAGATAGCCAGAGACAAAGCATTGGAAGCTTCAAACTTGAAGTCGGCATTTGTAGCAAACATCAGTCACGAATTGCGAACGCCGCTGAGCGCTATTCTGGGAATGAACGAATTGATGCTGCTCACTGATTTGAATGACGATCAGCAGAACTACGCGCAAAAGATTCACGCGGCGGCCGCTTCATTACTGAGCATTGTCAACGATGTGCTCGATCTCTCTAAAATTGAATCAGGCAAGATGGAGATTGCAACTACCAGCATCAATCCGGTTGCGTTGCTGAATGACTCCGTGCGACTGCTGCAGGATACGGTCAATCAGAAGCGGCTAAGCCTCAAAGTGGTGATTGATGAGAAAACTCCGACTGCGGTGATTGGA
>CAZSNX010000090.1:3576-11430 GCA_964607945.1 uncultured Candidatus Obscuribacterales bacterium | reverse complement strand
CAACTCGTTTGTGGGCGCCTGGATTTTTCTGAGCGGTCGGCTGCCAGGCAACCTTGCGAAAGTCGACAAGGCATTCTCCGGTAGCGCAGCTGCCTTGACGATAGTGGCGATTGACTATTAGATCTTGAGCGCTGCCCAGGAACGGCGGGAAGAACAGCGGTCCAACCGGACTTTCATAAAATGCCACCCATTTGACTGAAGCTAATTCGGAGGCAAACCTGGCAAGCGTTATGGCAAGCAAGTTGCCGCCGTTCGACCATCCGACCAGACCGAGATTGGTGTTGGCGACCTTAACTGGCAGGAGTTTATTGATCGAGCGGCCTTGGTAGTCGTCTTTTTTGCCGGCTGTGAATAGCAGAATGTCGCGCAGCGCTTGGGCCGACTGGGAACCCCGATAGTCGAAGGCGCCGCTCGATGTTAGTCCTGGTTTGCCCCCGCCGGGAAATGCGAATCTTACCTCTGCGAATCCAGCTTGAGCCGCGTGCATGGAAAAGTCCAGACCATCTGAGCTCATGCCGCCCGGGACAACCACCACTATTGGTGCGCCATCGGCATAACGAGGCTTGGCTGGATAGATAATGTTGACTGCCAATCCCTTTCCAGGAGCGACTTCGGATGCAATGAACGTGCTTACCGATTGTTCCGGTACCATCGGCGGTACTTTTACGCTGGTCGGTGGTACATCGGAGGCGGCTAAAATCGGCTGCAACTGACTGCCAAGCAGAAAGAGCTCAAGCAAAGCGACAACCAGGGCAAGCGGCAATTTCATTGACATCGACTATCTGGTCACACAAGCAGTGGCTGCAACTTGGGAAAGTCCCCAACTGTACGGAAGTAGCGGTCCAAATTCTTCAGGAGCGCGTGACGGTTGTCACGCTTCGATTTCTCGGGATCGTTGATCATCACTTTGTCGAATAGGCTGTCCACCAGCGGGGCCAATTTTTGCAGGATGGCAATCAACTGGGCATACTCCGCAGCGGACTTCGGTGCCCTAAACTCGTCTCCCTTTTGCCAGGCTTTGACTAAATCGCTATTGTAGGACTCCCAGAGTTCGGTTTCGGCCTTTTCCGAAAACAGTTCGGGACGTACAGTCAATGGGGATTCAGCGGTCAAAATATTGCCTATTCGCACTCCGCCTCTGATTAGATCGACCCCTCCTTGAGCGTTCAGCAGCTTTTCCAGGCACTCAATTCTGGCAACCAGATCCGGCAGGTCGTTTAAGGCATCACTGGATGATAATGCTGCTTCGATCACCTCTCGCTTGAAGCCTCTGTCGAGCAGCTTGAGCTTGATTCGTTGCAAAAGGAAATCGCGTAAGTCGACGATGCCCTTTTGAGCGCTTTGTCCGTCGGACCAGCGTTTGTTTGCATTTAGTCTGGGTGTCAGCAAGCTCAACTGATATTGCGATAGGCTGGTGATGCTTATCCGGAAGTCGGGCAGACCATCCATCAAGATATCCACAAGTCCTTGTGCTTGCCGACGAAGAATGTAGGGATCGCTCGAGCCGCTCGGGCGCTTGCCGGTTGCGAAAATTGCTACCAGATTGTCCAGCTTATCGATTGCCGCCGCCATCTTCCCGACAGTGTCCGCCGGAAGCTGATCATCAGTCGAGCGCGGCGAGTAGTGTGACGCAATTGCTGCCACCACCTCCGGTGGTTCTCCTTCCAGCTGGGCGTACCAGGAGCCGACATGACCTTGCAGCTCCGGCAGCTCTCTGACGAGGTTGGATACGAGATCCAGTTTGCAGAGCTCCAGAGTCCGCTCCAAGCAGACGGCTAATTTTGCCTCCAGCTTCAGTTCGTCGGCCAACCTGCGAGCTGCTTCTCTCAAGCGATCTTGCTTCTCAAAGTAACTGCCCAAGCCTTCGTGATATGTCAACTGCGAAAGAGCCTCTTTTCTTTGCGACAGCTTGGTTTTTTGGTCATCGAAGTAAAAGAATCGTCCGTCTGCAAGGCGTGCTCTAAGCACACGCTCATTGCCTAGTTTGATTTGTGGTTTGGCGTTCTCTCTGTCGTTGTTTGCAACTGAGATAAAGTAAGGCAGGAGCTTATTCTTGCGGTTCTCTCGGTCGGTCTTGGCTTCGACCGGGAAGTATCGCTGATGGTGCACCATTACCGTTTCGATCAAGGTGTCCGGCAGGTCTAGATACTCGTCTGCAAACTGACCGAGGACTGCGCATGGCCATTCGGTTATATTGACCACTTCTTCCAAAAGCGAACCGGCCAGCTGTCTTGGAGTACCGGATACCGACTCAGCCTCCTTTTGAACCGAGCGTTCGATTACGCTTTTGCGTTCGGTCGGATCTGCCAGCACAAACACCTTTCGCAGATCTTCGACGTAGCTCTCGGGAGTTTGGACTTTGACCGCTCCGGGAGCAAGAATGCGGTGTCCGAATGTCTCTTGTCCGGAATGGATGCCGTCAATCGAGAACTTCACTTCTTCCTTGTCCAGAAGCGAAACCAACCAGCGGATTGGCCGCGAAAATTTGAAATCCGAGTCTCCCCAGCGCATCAGTCGCTCGCCTGAAATTTGCTCGATTACTTTAGGCATCAGGTCTGCTAGTACGTACTTGGCTGGGCGGCCTTCAATTGTCAAATTGGCAACGAGATAACTGACACCAGCTATCTCTTCCCGGTCGAGTTTATCGATTTCGACTCCTTGCTTCTGGGCGAAGCCCAAAGCAGCAGCAAGCGGCTTGCCTTGAGGGTCGAAGCTTGATTTGACCGGCGGCCCTTTCACCTTCTTGGTTGTAGTCGCTTGCACTGCGTCCAACCCCTTTACGATGCAAGCGATTCGCCGCGGTGTGCCGTAGGTGGTAAGTTCATCAAACGAAAAGTTGGCCTGCTCGAGCGCTTCTGAAATGAGCGACTTCAAGCGATTCTGAGCTTCCGGCACCTGGTCGGCCGGCAGCTCTTCGGTTCCGATTTCAAGCAGATAGTTCGGCATATTTAAGGCTCTGTCCCGCTCACAAAAGTGTTCATTATATAGCGACCGATTCCTTTTGCTGTGGAAAGACGGCGCTATATGAACGTTTATATAAGTCAGTCGTGATCTGATCAATTGCGCTTTTGCTGCTGGAGCCAGGACGCTGGCGTTTGATCGGGATAGACACACCGGCTGATCTAAAATAAAGTGTCGGGAGCAGGAGAGATTTAATTGGGAAGCGCAAATAGACATTGGTGCGAGCGCGTGGCACTTATGGTTGGCTGGCTGCTCGTGCTTTCTGCCTTGAGTGTGCCGAGATTGCTAGCCGCCAAGAGTAGTCAGCCTGGTTTTGCTGGTTTGGAATTTTATGGCTCGTCTCAGATCAGTCGTTCCGAGCTGGAGAAGTACCTTGCGTTGCGTCCCGGTGCGAGGCTCGAACAGATTGCCAAGGCTGTCGACAGGCTCAATCTTAAGCTGGCCGAAAGGCATGTCAACTCGAGTGTCGAGATAGTTCAGGGTGGTCCGCTGGAGGTATTCGTGGTGGTAGGAGTGGTCGACAGCTCGACTGAGGCGGCTGCTCCGACCAGGCATCTGCGGCAGCAAAGGCATGTGCAGCTTTCCACTGAGAAGCCCTTTTTGTTGCTGGATGAGCTTAACGCCAGGCTGGAAAAACTCTCAGACGAAGGGCGTCCTTGGTCAGAGCAGATGCGCTCCGGTCTTCGATATTTCAGCGATGAGCGGGCCAATCAGACTGCCGATGAGATAGTGCACCTGGTGCCGGATATGAGAGCCGAGCTCTTGGCTGTCACGGAAAGCGATCCGGATCCCAGCCGGCGGCGGCGCGCCGTCGAGCTACTCAATTGGGCCGGTTCCATTCCCAATACTTTTGGCAGGCTGGTGCCGGCACTCGATGATGCTGATGCCGGTGTGCGTGCGGCCACGGCCCGTTATATGTTTTCTCGGCTCGAATTGCTGCCGGATGATTATCCATTTGATACTCTGGCTGAGTCGTTTTCAAGGCTGCTCGGTCGACCGACTCATCAAGATCGCTCAAAAGCGCTCTACTGCTTGCTCGCACTTTGTCTGCAGAGACCAGAACTGATTACCAATGTAAAAGTCTTTGACGAGGAAAGGGTCAAGCATTTGAGCGAAACCAGCAATATCAATTCAATCAAAGGCGCTGCTGACAAGCTGCTTGCGGTCTTTGCCAATCCTCCCAAGGTGCGCCAGCGGTTGACCGATTCCCCGCTCGGTCCTGACACTTCTGGATTCTAGAGCGAGGCGACTGGAGTCTTAGCTTAGCTTCAATTTGCTCGAAACTTCAGACTAGCTTACCGCGGCCATCGTAGAGCAAGCGCTCGACCGGCTTGTCGCCTAGCAGATGGGACTGAACAATCTCTTTGCAGTCGGATGGTTTAACGTGGGCATACCAGACTTGGTCGGGGTAGACGACTACCAAGGGACCATTGCCGCAATGATCGAAGCAGCCGGATTTGTTGATGCGAATCTGTTTCTTTAAACCCAAGTCGGAGATCTCTTTTCTCAAAACCTTCAGGACTTCTTCACTGCCTTGACCGGGGCAGGTCTTGCCTGTAACACAGACGAATACATGTTTCTGGAAGATTGGATTTGGCATGTTGAAGTCTTTATTGTAGTGAGTCTAGCGCTGCCTGTTCAAGCTTTCAGGATGACATGTTTCTGCCTGTTTTGGAACGCCGGGCAGCTGGACATACTTACATTGTCTAGCTTCGAATGTCCCAGTTCTCAAGTATTAAGAAACGCTTACAGCTTGTGTTTTACCGCACTTCGGTCTTGACGTGACCGGTTGATGTTGAGACAATGTCCCTTCGTTAATAGCAGACTGTAGACAGTCCGGTGCCAGCGCTTGAGCGGTGGCTTAATGATTGGTTCGACCGAAAGGTCTATTCGAATCGCCGGCTAGAGGTCACAAAAGTCGACTGAGTCGATTGGGAGTTAAGCTCCCTTGTTTGTGATCCCGGCGCGTCTGCTGGGATTTTTCATTTTTTAATGCATCTGCATTCGTAAATCAGGTAAGGAGACAACCGATGGCCACAAAAGCTCGCAAGCAGGAAATTGTCTCGGAGCTCAAGGAGTTCTTCAACAATGGCAAAGTAGCCATCGTGACCGACTTGAGCGGATTGACAGTGGCTGAGATCACTCAATTCCGTCGCAAGCTGGACAAGGTCGATGCGAAGTGTCGCGTCGCCAAGAATACTCTCGTCAAGATTGCTACCGAAGGCACAGATTTTGGTCCAATTAAGGAATTAGCGTCCGGCCCGTCGGCGATTATCGTCGGTTATGACGATCCCGCTCAACCTGCCAAAGCGACAGTTGAATTCATCAAGGCAATCAAGAAGGGTGAAGTTCGCGGTGGAGTAATAGAAGGAAGGGCGATCACTGCCGGTGACGTAAAGGGTCTGGCGGAGTTGCCGTCGAAGGATCAGCTGCTCTCGTCGATTATGGGTGGACTTGACTCCGGCGCCAGGAACATTGCTGGCTTGCTGGAGGCGGTCATCCGCGACATCGCGCTGCTTGCTGAAGAAGTGGCGAAGAAGAACAACGCTGCCTAATCAAGTTTTACTGAATTAATAGTTATCGATAGATCAAGGAGATACGAAATGGCTACTAAACTTTCAGTCGATGATTTGCTCGACCAAATCGGTTCTTTGACCCTTTTGGAAGCAGCTGACCTGAAGAAGAAAATGGAAGACAAGTTCGGTGTAACCGCTGCGGCTCCGGTCGCGATGGCGGCCATGCCGGCCGGCGGCGGTGCCGCTGCGGCTGTCGAAGAGAAGACTGAATTCGATGTCATTCTCACTTCAGTCGGCGACAAGAAGATCGAAGTGCTCAAGGTCGTGCGCGAGCTGACCGGCCTTGGTCTGAAGGAAGCTAAGGACTTGGTCGATTCCGCTCCGAAGCCGGTGAAGGAAAAGATCAAGAAGGAAGAAGCCGATCAGATGAAGCAAAAGCTTGAAGCTACCGGTGCTAAAGTGGATATCAAGTAGAGCCGGGTTGAGCCGGTTTCCGGTAAGCCCATTTTGATCTGAGCGTCAATCGAGCGATGCGGTGTCCTGCGTGCGGAGTTTATCATCCGCCTTTGTATGAGCAATGTGTTTCATGCGGAGCTATGCTGGGCACCGCTACTCGTGAGCAGCCAAAAAAGGGCGGCAATGACCTGAAGCCAGGATCTGAGCCGCCTGTTGAGGCACCCTTGAATAATGGTGCTGACGAGCCGGGACATCATGCCGTGCGCAAGTCCAAAGTGACCGGACATGCGCATCGTGCCGGGTTGCCGACATTGTTCGGAGTGCTGTTTGCAGTCCTGATTCTGCTAGTCTCGGCCGGTGCAACGATCTTCTTTCTGACCAAGCCGCCCGATTACGAGCGGCTTTATGTACAAGGGCAGCAGCAGCTCGGCAACGGGCAATATGCCTTTGCTGTTAAGACTCTCGAGCAGGCGGTTGCGCTTAAACCGCAGGAATCAAAGTACTACCTCGCGCTTGCCCGTGCGTATGTGGGAGTCGATCAAATCGAGAAGGCCTGGCAGTGTGTGGGGCAGGCCCAGCAGCTCGGTGCCGCTCTTGCGACCGAGCCAGCCTTGGCCTCCGACTTGGCTAATTTTTATCGCTTGCACCAGCAGTGGGGTCGTGCCGTTGAGTTACTCAGACCGCTGGCGCAGGCAGGCGTGCCTGGCAAGAAGGCAGAGCTGGCGGATTTGGACGCGCAATGGGGCGATGAATGTATTCGAACCAATCAGCTCGAGCAGGCGCTCAAGTGCTGGGAAGAGGTTAAGTCCATCGCAGAAGGTTCTCGCACGTCTGAAGTAGACTCGCGACTGACGACCATTTATCAGCGCAATGCCAATAATCTGTTGTCCAGCAATGAGGATGCCAAAGCACTCGACTATCTGACGAAATTGAATGTGATTGCGCCCAACGCTCAAAATTTTGAAAAGGTGGCAGATATCTATGAGAGACAGGGACAATTGGAGCTAGCCATCGACCAATTGCGCAAAGCGGCAAAGCTGCAGGCTAAGAATCAGATTCTAGACAGGAAGTTGGCGATGTTGATGGTGCGCAGAGGCAAGGAGTTGCTGGACAAAGGCGACTCACAGACCGGGTTGGGTTATCTGCAGGAAGCGCGGTCTTACGATGCCAGGCATGTGGTGCCGACTATTGTCCTGAAGAGCGTCACGGTGGCAGTCGGTCCGGCAACGCGCTACCCCGAACTCTTAGGTGAGATTTGGAATCCTGGTCCTAACAGTATATCTACCTTGTCCGTTCGGTTCGAACTGTTTGATACGGCTGCCAATCGAGTGATTTGGAGCAAGGATGAGCGGATAGTCGATGAGTTCGTGCCGCCGCTGCTAATCAATGAGAGCAAGCCGGTCTCGGTCACAGCTCCGGTCGTAGTTAGAGACAACGGTTTGACCGAGTTCAAAGTGTATATCTCCGGCTCGCTCTACAAGTCTTATCCAATCGGTGTCAAATCCGCCTCCAGCCCGGTTGCGCCTCGGGCAGGCACAAGCGATGTTCAGCCGGACGTGACGGTTAAGAAAGAAGAGAAGCCGGTCGAGAAGCCACCGGCGCCCGCACCGGATGTGGTGCCAAATGAAGCTGTTCCGGCGGCATCGCCGCTGCCGGCTCCGTTGCCGACTACGGCGCCGCAGTCAAGACCGAGCTTGCCTGTAAAGGCTCCTGAGCCGGCCGTGCCGCCGCAACCGGCCGGTGCAGAAGACAAGACTCTCAAGGATCTTGATCTATAGGTGCCTGACTAGCCGTCAAGTCGGACTAATACCTGGTCTCTATCTCATAACTGACTTTGGCTTCACCGTTGGCCTGTACTTTTACGGCGAATTCAAAAGTTTTCGAGTCCTTTTTCACATAAGGGTGACTGGAGTTCAAGACT
>CAZSNX010000090.1:0-3566 GCA_964607945.1 uncultured Candidatus Obscuribacterales bacterium | reverse complement strand
TTGGCCGAGGCAATGCTCGACTGATGTAATTGTAACGTCGGTGTCTTTGTGATTTCGAAGAGAGATTTCGTATGTCATGCGCTGAACTCGGTCTGATACGCGTTGCAGGTTCAGCTGTTTGCGTTCACCGACCAGATCGAAGGCATTGCCGATATAGATGCGAATTTTCTCGTCGCGAGGCGTGTGATCGATTAAGTCTTCTCCGATGAATTGCAGCGCTCCGTCGTCGTCTCTCTTATAGACCCTGACTTTGCCTTTCGGCAGCGGCATGCCGAGATGATTCGCTTGCTTGTTCTCCATCTCCAGCTTGACATTTATCTTTTGAGCGTCCGCCGCAGGCGGCACCCAGTCTCCCCAGATGTAGTGTGCTGCTTCCGGTTCGTAAATGAATAGCTTCTTGGTCGGTACATTGTCTGCCGAAAATAGTGTCAGTTGCTTGGTTTCATTATTGCTGACATCGGTTTTCCCTTGCAGGGTGTAGAGATGATACTCGGCAAATGCCTTCTCCGTGAACTGTGGAGGCGCTGCCGCTTCGGCCACCATTTGCATCTTGGCGTAGGCGTGACGTCTAATGCCGTCGGTTGGAACTCGATGGACGTCGCCTGCCAATAGCTTCAGCGCGGCGTTCTTGTAAGCTGCTCCGCTCTTATTGTCGAGCGTTACCCAACTGGTCAGGTCGGTATGCGTATCGTCAGCGTTGGCAATGGCAACATAGTCGCAGCGCCAATTGAGCCCTGCCGTCTGATAGGCGATTTCAGTCTTGTGCTTCCCGGATTTGCTTGCTTCCAGCTTCCACAGCAATGATGGCTTTGAGACCAGCCCGGCCGGCAGCTCGGCCAGCTCTACCTCGCCTTGTGGATTGAGCAGAATGCCGTTGCCGGTTTTAATCACCAGTCCTTGCGATTGCACTGAGATGTTGCCGTTTGAATCGGCGACAGTCGCTTTTGGTGCATTGAGCAGTGTTCCGGCCAGCTCCTCGACTTGTCCGGAAGGTAGAATTCGTCTGAATTTCAGGTTTTTCCCGACCGATTTGGAAAGGATCGTCTCCGGATTTATCAAATCATATCGATAATTCTGCTCTCGCACCGTCACCGCATTTGGTGCGGTAATCGATGCGAAGCTGACGGTGGTTGGATCGATCTGGGCGGCAACGTCTTCGAACTGTAGCCGGTTTACCCCCTCGCTAAGTTCGACTTCGCGGACATCTCTGACCAATCCGAAGTTTTGATTGTAAATAGTCAAGCTTACGCCCTGCGAATCAGAAGCGCTCACGGTGGTGTCTTCCGCCAGCGCTGGTTGGCTGCCAGAGCTGGCAAGGAGGCTAAGTGTTATTGCTGCTGTGACTGCGTACAGCTTGATTTTAGGCATTTACTTTCTCCTGCGATTTGAGCTGCCAATTTGCGCGCCATTGCTACATCAAGCTCGTGTCCGGCTTTGATGCTGATAAAGCGTGCTTTTAGAGCGATTGGGTTTAAACCGCAAAGAGAAAGATCACCGATCAAATCGAGCAGCTTGTGGCGCACCGGCTCGTCTTCGAATCTGAGCGGCTCGGTGAATCCGTCGGCGGTCATGCTGACGACATCGCTGTCGAGACCGAGCATCTGATGCTCCTTGAGAGATCCAAAAGTCCGTGCATCGGCAATCTCACGGGGATTCAGACCGGCATCCCAGCTCTGCCAGCGTTTGCCAATCAGCGGGTGATTCCAATCCATGTGATAGCTAATTGAGAACTTGTCTGAAGGCAAGGCGATTAGCTGGCGATCGCCTGAACCGCACACAATAGGCTCTTTCAATTCAATGGTCGATTGAGGAATTTTGCGTTGCCAGCCGGCTTGCTCGAAGAGATCGAGCCAAAAGGCGGCGCTGCCATCGCCTAGTGGCATTTCGAGCCCTTCGACCGCAACGGTCAAATCGTCTTGTCCCCACAGGCAGGCGGCGGCCAAGAAGTGCTCGACGATGCAGAGTCGCACTCCGTCGGAGCCAAGCACGACATTTCTCAGTGTATTGACGACGAATTCCGCCTTGGCCGGAATCGTCACGAGCTTGCCGTCTTTTGCAATCTCGAAGTTTATGCCTTGACCGCCGACAGCTTGTCGTACCTGTACCTTCACCTCTTGCCGCGAGGTCAGCCCGCGGCCTTGCATGCTGAAAGTTGGTTGAAAGCTAGTTGCCGGCATGATCACCTTGCTTGAGCAATTCGCGTTCTGTCAGGCGTGATTCAAGGTCGGCTATCTGTTTCTTGAGACTTCTTACTTCCTTGAAAATTTGCGGGAGCTTACTGATGTGAGCTAATTGCGTAAAGAAGTCTCGAGCCGGCACAGCCGGGATTCCGGAGACGAGCGCATTGTCTGGAATGTCTTTTAGAACTCCGGACATTCCTTCGACGATTGCATCCTTGCCTATTTTTATGTGGTCCTTGACGCCGGTGCAACCGGCGATCACTGTCCGGTCACCAATCACGCATGACCCGGCTACGGCTGTTTGGGCGATGATGATTACCTCTTTGCCGATTCTGGTGTTGTGAGCGATCATCACTTGATTGTCGATCTTCGATCCTTTGCCGATGGTGGTGGCGCCCATGGTGGCACGGTCGACGGTGGTGTAAGAGCCAATCTCCACATCATCTTCGACTATTACTGTGCCGATCTGCGGGATTTTCATCAACGGATTCGGTTCGTCGGAAGTTTCGGTGATACCGGCCATGCGACGTTCTACGTTGGAGGGACGTTCCGTGACGTAGCCGAAACCATCGGAGCCTAGACTTGCTCCTTGCTGCAGTGTCACCCGGTTGCCTATTTGCACGAAGTCGTCGATCAAGCAGGCTGGATAGAAGAGGCAGTCTTCGCCGACCGATACTCCGCCTCCAATGATGCAACTGGACATAATCACGGTGTTTTTGCCAATTTTGGTTTGAGGTCCGACCACGACGTAGGGACCAATTGCTACGTTTTCCGCCAACTGGCAGGTCGGGTCGATAATTGCGGTCGGGTGAATGCCTGGCTGCGGGCGGAATCGCTTTGGTTTAACGGCCGACAAAATGCGGGCAAGTGATACCAGCGGTCTGTCTACCACTACTTTCGGCAGGTCGGTCGAAACACCTTTGGGCACAATCACGGCCGAAGCTTTGCATTCGCTTATGCGCTTGACCAGCTTCGCGTCGAATATCAAGGCGATCTCGCCGTCTTTTGCGCTAAACGGGTCAAGCGCGACTGCGCCGACTTTTGTGTCGGCTGGTCCTTCTACTTCTCCGCCAGCGACGGCGGCTATCTCTGCCAAGCTAAACTCTTTGGGGAGTTTCACTTAGGTTCCTCCTGTCGTCAAATTTAGAAAAGAGGCTCTACCGCTGCCGGCAGAGCCTCTGCGCGTTTTCCCTACAAGTAGATGCGTGAGCCCGGATGGGCTAGCCTGCGTTGGAACAACGCTTGGATATGCCGAACCGTTAGCGACGCTTACTTGGCGGCAGGTTTCGGAGCGCTGGCCGATGAGGCTAAGCCGGTTAGACGCTTAACAACTCCTTCGGTAAGGTCTGTTCCGCCCATCAACACTGCTTGTTTGAGCACGACAAC
>CAZSNX010000089.1:10312-11439 GCA_964607945.1 uncultured Candidatus Obscuribacterales bacterium | reverse complement strand
AAAGTCAGGACAGAGCCATGTCAGGGACTGTGGTACAGGATCTGGATTCATTCCGAATGGTCTATCCAGTACTCCAATCAATAGCACCATCAGTAACACCATTGCTAGCTGCTTACTTTCGACGCAACCACTCACAATAAGTCATTCAAATTCATCTTGCCGACTTGATTAGCTTGATAGACTTTTGGGCTTGCTCAGCCAAAGCCGGATCTTTAGAAGCCAAACGCAGCGCCGGCAATGCTGCCTTTGCTTCCTTGCCTACTGCACCCAGAGCTTCGATAACAGCTAGGCGCACAGCCAAGTCACTATCCTCCAGCGCGTTTGACAATACAGGAACCGCAGGGGAGGCAACTGGTCCGGCGCATGCAAGAGACTTAGCTGCTGCGCTCCGGACTGTTGTTATCTCATCAGACAGAAGTTCAATCACAGCTTGAACATTGCTTTCTGCTGGGGGAATATGCACAAGAGAATCAATCGCCGCATTACGCAAATCTTTGTCTGTAGCCTTTATCACTTGAATAAGTGCCGGGAGTGCCGGCGTAGCCTGAGCACCGTACTCGCCTAACGCCCTGGCTGCCAATTGTCTGACCACCGGCTGATCGTCATTTCGCACGATTTCAGTCAGTGTCGGTACGACAAGGTCTGCCTGTGCATGAATATGACCGAGTGCGGTTGCAGCATAAGCGCGCTCTATGCCACCATCCTTGTTCTTGACGAAGTCAACTAGCGAATTTGTCGCCAAGGCTGCGTCCGTACCAATGTTTCCTAGTGCTTTGGCAGCTTCACCACGCACCGACATGACCGGATCCGATTTGACTATTTGAATGAGTTTCGGAACCGCCGCTTTCGCAATCGGTCCCATTTCACTAAGTGATTCACCCGCACTGGCACGATCCAGCTGGTTGTCAGACGAAAGCTTCTTGAGACATTCTTCAACATCGGCTGCACGATACTGAGTTGTTTCAGCGAACGCCGAATGCTCGACGGTAAGACCATACAAGAAGACTAAGACCATCACAGCAAATTGCCCGCTCACAGCTAATTTCATTGTTCTTACCAGGAAAACAGTTAGGGAATTGACGCCAGAACTTCACTAAAAAGCTCTTCCGAAATACAGCAGAGCGCTC
>CAZSNX010000089.1:2815-10302 GCA_964607945.1 uncultured Candidatus Obscuribacterales bacterium | reverse complement strand
TGCCAAATTTACGCTCTGCGTAGTGAATAAGTTAGCATGCCACCACCTACCATGAGAAAGATTAACCCAATACCTCCGAACATGGAGGTCACGAACCAGAGCTCAAGCGGCTCATCGAGACAAATATTTTCCGGAGATGTGGCGCGATAGATTACCGTCACAGAGTCGGCAACTTCATGTGTCGGCGGGTTCGAGCCAATCTTGCAAGCAGCAGTGATGATTCTATGGTCTGAAGTTTCAAACTGAACAACCGGTACGTAGTATCGATTCGTCGGCGACCTGCACAACTCCACGACCTTACCTGGGGAACGCAGACCATTTTCCAGAAGGTCTTGTACTTCCCAAAAGTAATAGCCTCCCACGCTTGCAACGACCAGGCCGACCGTCAAGAAAATTCCGCCGACTACCCTGGACATTTCGAATCCCTTACTGTTTAATCTTAGGTCGAACTTTCTTTGCCGCCACGACACTAAAATGAAGCTTCGAGTCTCACTTTCCCTGCATCACGTCAATCCAAACTGCCGGACTGGGACTGGCTATGTTTAGGATTGCGGATGGCTTGGATCTGTCGGCAGCTCAGCTGGCTTGATAATATCGACCCGACCATCCGGATAGACTATCTGACCCGGCTCGTTCTTTCCAAGCTCTACTATGATGCGCTCGTCTGGCATAAATTTGAGCATGTGGTGATCCTCGACCGGCAGATATCTTTCAGTGATTCCATTGCCGTAATCTATCTCACCCCTACCGTCACCATATTCAGTGATAAAGCGGCGGTCGTCGAAAGTGATCGTTCGGACAATATCATCGTCACCGAACCCACCAACCGGCGGCTTGTACTCTGTCACGGTTCGGTCCGGCCCGATGACCTTTTTATGCTGATCTGTTTCTTCAACGGTCACATAATCCTTAGATCGCTGTATTTGATTTCTAATCAACCCGTTGAACTTTTCCAAATCCTCAGTCGAGACTTGTGTTCCATCGTTCAATATTGCTTTCTTGAGCTGCAACATTCGTATCCGGTGCCAGAGCTCCTCCGATGCCTCCTCAATCATGTCATTCGTAGGTAGGTCATCTGAAGCACCAATCTTGCCGGAACCAACAAGCGATCCATTCTCATTCGTTACGTCGCATTTCTCGGCGCCCGTCTTCCGCTCATTAGTAGCTTGTCCTGACTCCTTAAGGTTAGACTGATTACGCCGACTTTCTTCGTCTAATCGTTCCGCGCTTTCACGGATTACCTTTTGCTGCTTGCCGAGATCATTCAAGCGCTCTCCAGCAGACGAGTTTTCTTCAAGACCGGCATCCGGCTTCTTGACTTTCACCTGCTCGGTATTGCCGGGTCGCGGCACCACGGGAAATCGCTGTTCAACGAATTTTCTAGTGCCGTGAGCGAGCATGCTGAACACAATTGCAGTTGGCACGGATGCCAGCCCTGAGCCGCGTGCATTTTGCAAAATGTTTGTGACATTTGATTCGTCAAACATGCTTACCTTGACTTGGTCTTTGAAAATGCCTCGTTTTTTCGCGATTTCCGCGAACTCAGCCTGACAAGAGCCGGACAGTGAAGCAGTCGCCGAGTTTGTAAAGGAATTAGCAGTATTTGATACTATCTCGTGCAACAAACCGTCTTGAACGGCACCAAGATTGGTGACAAGCTTGCCACCATAATGCCCAAGGTTGTGTCCAAGGTACTGTCCAACCGATCCTGAAAATAGTGCGCACGGCTCGATTGCTGAGAGAAGAGCTTTCCCTATCGGTTTTCCCTCCCGCGATTGTTCGGCCGCATTGAAGGCTATAGCTTGAAGAGCTGATTCCGCAACAAGCGCCACTTGACTCAAGTAGCGATTGGCTCTAAATCTGGAAGTAGTAGCCATTCCGCCGGAAAGAAAGAATCCCTCCGCCGAGCCCGTAAACGCATTGTTAAAATCGTCGCTAGACCTGGACAATCTCGTCAGCACGGAAGCACTAGCACCAAATGTAGTGCCCCAACCGAGCTCTATAGCCAGTGAACCAGCACGCGAAATTGCGCCCCCTCTTGCCAGCCCAGCTCTATATGTTCCCATAGAACAGACGGCTACTGTGGTTAATGCAAGCGCAGTCGAGTCAGCGATTGTTTTGTCTAATCGAGCGGCATTCCGGAGCGACCATTGAGCTTCAGATCTGTTTGTTGTTACATCGCTTACCAACTTCCTAGCTGCATCGGTAAATAGACCGAGTTCGTCGTTAGGCAGCCGATGTTCTTGGTTCAGCTTATTGAAAGCATTGGAAAGATCGCGCTTCAGTAATTGTGATTGCCTCTCCAGGTTGGTCGCTGCTTGATGCAGCTTCTCCCCACCGGAGTTCAATTGCCAACCAACAGTTTTTTCCAAGATGGTGGAGGCGCACTTTAAAAAGTACGGTCTATTGCTGACGAAGCGACTTTCATACTCCAGAGCCTTGTTTCTTGATTGCTCGGCATACTGAGTTATATCTGTGACTGCCACTAACCCGCTTGTAAGTGAGCCTGCCTCTATTCCTCTTTGTGGGCGCCCAAACCCAATAATCTGATAAACTTCGCTCCGATTGTCTCCATCACATGTGAACTTCATTATTAGTTTGTCTTGCGCATCCAGCCTAATGGGATCTTGACCATCGAGTTTAAGAAGATAGCCAGGCAGTAACGTCCCACATGCTGGTCTGGCAGTTTTGCCTGCGCCTTCAAAGCTGTTCGGAGGACGATAGATCATGCCATTTTTGATTTCATACAAAACCGAGCCGAGCTGCATGTATCCATTTACTGAATGTACATCATGTCCCTTTCTCTCTGTAAACATGTCACTGCTGGTCAGATCTGGCACATGAGCGCTCTTATGACATGCGTCATCGAGACTGCCAAATATGCGTTCACCAAAGAGGCTCGCCATGGCATGCGTGCGCACGTCAGTCGCAAATTCACTCGATCTAAGCGAGCGTGACGACTTGCCGCCACGCTCAACTTCATCGTGCATCCGCGCTTGGGCTTCGGACTGAACGACCCCGCTACTGTTATTAGCAATCTCATCGGCAGTTTGTCTAGAACTTTGGTTTGGTCGATCAGCCATTTCTCTGAAAGTCCCTCTTTACGGGCACTCAGCCTAGCTCGATCACTGTGACAGGCCAGTGACATTATGGCAACACTCGACTCATCCAAATGCGGGAGATATGCCAATTTGCTGATGTCTGGCGGTCACATGATCGGCAGCCCCGCTGAATCAGTGCATCAAGAATTCAAGGCAAGAGGTCACCAGCATGTCACTCCGGGCGGCTAGACTCTGGTCACGTACTAAATTTTTGAATGGTTTCCAGCAAACGAATGAGGGATAGGCGATGGGCACTCGTCCTGAGCTTGATACAGCTCATGCCAACAATGGGCAGAAAACAGAAGGCGCAGTGGCAAGAGCACAGCCATCGGCTGGTAATTCACGTCCAGAAAACAATAATGGCACTCGCCTAAACGACGCTGCACAGCCTGGAAGTGGTCAAGTCGAAAGCTGTGCCGGGCGCTTATATGAATCTGCATACAGTGATGCAGCCCCGCGTCCCAGAACTCTTCAAGACGGTTCGAAGCCCGGGTCAGACTCGGCAGGTGATACGAAACGGCTCAACGAAACCGAACTCAAGAATCTACTTGCTCTTCAGCAGCAGTTGCTTAACTTGCGGGGTTTCGAACTCGAGCACGAGCAAAAGAATGGGAAACAGGTACATTCCCAGCAGCAGATAAAGAGCGAGCTCGAGAGGCTGAAGGTAGGTCTTGAAAAAGATTATAGAGATCAACGTTTTGGCGTTGCGACCTGTACTGCATATCAAAATTGCGTCCGGTGGTTGGAGCGCAACGGTATTTCCAATCAGATAAGTGCCGTCGAACAGACTGACCGCTCAATTACTGACGCCGGAACGACTCCCTTCAAGCTCCGAGTGAATTTCGCCCAGGGTCCGTTAACAGGGTCCATATCAGGAGGGCTGGCACCGGATAAAACTCCTTATTCGCAGGAACCGCCGATCAGCACCGGACTTGATCCGACCAAGCTTCCAAATGAAAGAGCACTCGGGACGCTAAATGAAACAGCAAAATGGCTGGGGCGAACCGAAGCTATTCTCAAAGACCATGCTACGGAAAAGAAAATAAGGGAGCGCGGATTGCCACCAGCTTGGAACGACAGAACCGGTGCGAATCCGGACGTTTCTCAAGAGACCGGTACTAATCTCATACAGCTGGCCACGAGGGTCCAGGATTATGTAAAGGCCATGGACCAACTGCATCGCATAGATGGTAAATTTCCCTTCAAGCTGCCGCCGGGCTGTACAGTAGACCGTGACAGTGAAGGGAAGATCAAGAATGTAACCCCGGATTTGCCTCAAGACTTGCGAATCCATCACCCGGACAATGAGCGCAAAATTGAGCAGTTAACAAAATGGCTGAAGGAACACGGTCCGCAGATTGCAGACACCTACCGGAAGGTTAGGGACGTAGCCGTTGATCGAGCACCACTTCTGCGATATGGTCTGGAAGCGGATTCCGGGTACGTTAGCACTACCGATCAGAAACACTTCAGAGAATTACCCCAGACGAAACCAGGAGAGCAAAAGCCTCCAGGACAAGAGTACAATGTCAGCTCGTGGGATTACCAGGTCAAACAATTGCCGGATGGCCGAATCGAAGTCACCCCGATTGTGCAACATCTGTCAGCACCAACTTTTGCCGCTGACCTACGAGGAAGAACCCCGATTGGTCCAAGGTTTGAGCACAACGAGTTAACCCGGGTATATAAGCCGGATGAGTTAGTACCCGTTCAGGTAAATGGCTGTCTCCGGCTGGTAGAAGCGAAAAACCTCGCTGCCGTGCATGATTCCGACAAGCAATATCAAGATTCCAGCGGCCGAGTAAGAGCCGCGGTCAACACTGCGGTAATTGGATTGATGCTTTACTCGGGTGTGGGAGAACTTTATGGTGCCTTGGGCGCGGGTGGCGCATTGACAGAAGCAGCAACATTAGGTCAAGTCTTGCCTGCAGCACTCAGGACAGGTGTGGCTGGATCTATGCTGTTCGACAACGAGGCTATTAGGGCCACGGATTTTGGGCGTGCAATTGATGATGCCCGTCAAGTCTACTTTCTTGCTGATATGGCAGGCAGCTTGGCCAATGGCGGTTATGGATTCTTACGAAATCGATTAAAGCTAGGACCGATGGCAACTGGCAGCACCATCGGAGATTTTCTAGGGCACACGCGAAAAGCTCAAGAGCTGGCCAACACAGCAGAAGAACTAATCGGCAGTAGTCGAGTTGCCAGCCGGTTAACCAATGTCGGCACACATGGCTTTCGAATGATGGAACCTGGTCTAGCAGCTGAAAGTGTGATCGGCCACAATTCTGCCGAAACCCCAGCTGAAGCTCATCTTCGCAGAATCCATAAAGGGCGAGCCGATCTGTCAATTTCGGTGAGCAGCGATTCATCAGCCGGTGCTGTTGAGCCTGTGACAATCTCCAATGACGCTTCCGGTCTCGATCGTTACAGGAAACAACTATCTGAAGGGACGGATCAAGCCACGCAACAGCGAATTGAGCAGATTCTCGATAAAACGAAGCAGCTTATGCAGCAAGGTTCATCTGAAGAAGAACGCGCCAAATTCAAACAAGACCTTATGCAATTATTGCCGCTGCCCCGTGTGCGTGGTCTGGAAACTGCCGGATTGTTTCAACCTGATGTTCCTAACAGCAAATATTATCGCGAGATCCAATCAGCAGCCGCTATCTCACTTCTCCACCTCGCGCAAGGAAAGGACGGGCAGTTACCGGCAGTGTTAGCAGAACGAACTGTGTCGCCCTCCAACTCCGGCGCCGAAGCAAGTGGACCAGGCGAATTACCCCGCATCTTGCAGGGCTTCTCCCTGGTTTCAGAAGGGGGCACAGATGCGTCAAACAGCAATAAGGCTAAAGGCCCCAAGACCGAAACACTAACGACTCAGCAGATCGTAGACATGCTCAGGCAAGACCTCATGGATCCTGCTGCAGAGCGCACTCGAGCAGCGAATGCGAACATATTGCTCAATATTGGAGCCATAAACGGTCCGCAACTGGGTGGCGTGATGCAAGATATACTAAACAATCCGTCAACCTCAGCAAAAGACAAGAACGTTGCACTAGGTTATCTGGGGCGGGTTGCTACGGACCTAGCTCAATTTGAGAAGGAGCTTCTCAACCTGGCCTCATCAAAATCTCCCGAAGATCGTTCGAAAGCTGAGAAAGCAAGAAGTGAGTATGTGTCGAAATACATTGGTATGACCTCTGAGGATTTCCAGCAAGGCCTAGTCCGATTAGCCAACAACGAGCAAGCAGACCGAGCATTAAGAACCAGAGCCTTACAAATTATCAATCTCATCAAACGCGCCCGCAGTTAAGGCCGGCAAATCACGTCTAGAAACTACTTTGTCTTGTTGCGTAAGCCAATTGCTAATGACTCATGTGCTGGTTAATGTGGCAACTCAAGCAAGCTCCCCAGCATCTCTTCTACCTGCGCGGGCATCATCACGCAGGCGGGCTTAGCCGTTGAATCATTCAGCTCTTCTATTTTCTTCTTTTACTCATTTGCGACTGGCGCGAACCAAGTTCAATGCCGAGGAGTCCTAATTTTCCTGCACTGGCTCACTGCCACCGAATCGTCTGCGGAGGACTGCTATTTCGTCTTTAGCCATGTAGTAAAGCATGACGGCAGCAGAAATCCCCCCAACTACGCCCTTTCCATGCCCTTTGCCATTCCGCTCGGATGGTCGGCTTTCATGCTCGGAAGATCTTGCTGCTTCTGACTCGACTCGGGCTTTGCGTTCTGGCTCTGTTTCGGGAAACCCGGCTTGCGAGCCTTCAGACGACGGTCTTGCCGTCTCAGATTCGGATCGCCTGCCACGCCCCGGCTCTGTTTCAGTATGGTGCCCGCTGATGGGAGGAATGACTAAAACTTGCGCGGGAGCTGCAGCGCTCTCCCCTCCGTGCGCGGGTGCACCAGGTCTCGGCGTATCCGGCTGCAGGGCAGCAAGACGCGGTCTTGTAGACCCTTTTAATTCAGGCAAGTCCGGGATCTCCAGCAACCCCGCAGTCACTGCCGGCGCCGGTACTTCAGCTTGTTTGGCCCGCGTCTCTAGTCGAGGGGCTTCAACCATCGGAGCCGCTACTGAAGCGGCGGAGGTTTTCTCGCTATTGTACTCTCGTGCAAGTCGATCATATGCCGGACCTCGTACAGTCAGGTCTGGATTTTGTAGGTCCAACAAATCCTTCTTTGCTTTGCTGGCCCGAGGGTCTGATGGTGGCAGACTCTTACATTGTCGGTTCTTCTCAGTTGCCTGCTTACACACTTCGTCTAGTGACATACCAGTGTCAGCCTTAGTTTGCTCCATTTTCTTAGAGGCTGCCATTTGCCTTGCGTGCCTTTCATAGACTGTCAGGTTGCCAGCGTTCAGTTTAGTTAGATCGTTAC
>CAZSNX010000089.1:0-2805 GCA_964607945.1 uncultured Candidatus Obscuribacterales bacterium | reverse complement strand
GGCCTTTAGCTTGTTCGCGACTTCTTCGAGCGATATACCTGTTTCGCGCTGGATTCTTTCTTTCAAATGTTCGGATCGTTCTGCCGATTCCCTCTGTCTTTGCGCATCCCTCTCCTTTTCAATCTTCTCTTTATGCTCTCTCACCTGAGCGGAAGCTTCCTTTATGTCCTTCTGCGTAGCGTGATCAACGGCATTTTGCCGATCTGAGAGATAGCGCAGTGCACCACCCTTGCCGTCAGTTCCTTCTCTAATCCTTTTTGCTTCATCATTCCAGCCGCACCTCGCAAGATGGTCAGCATACTGAACCGCAAGCTCAGTCATGCGATTCAAGCTCTTCGAGTTGAGCATCTCGTCAAAATGTGGTGGCGGCTCGATGGCCGCCCTTTTTATGAGCACTGATGGGTCACTCGGCAAGGAGCCTCCGCAGCGTTCAGCCATGATTCCCTTCAGTTGATCGGCCATCTCGCTGAGACCTCTTTCTGTAAGGCTCAGAGTAGACTCTTTTCCAGGTTGATTATCGTTTCTTAGCCAACCGGTTCCGTACCTTACGACATTCGCCTTGCCTTCCTTGTTTGCGCTGGTCAAGTCGAATGGAACCAGTCGAGTTTGTCCATTGTGTTCTAGTTTCAAGAAGGCATCATGACCGCACCGGTCTATTGTGGACTGTGGAGGAGTCTCAATGAGAGATACTTTGATGTCCTGATAGCCTGGAATCTTCCTCAATCTGGACTGCACTTCATCAGCGACGGTAATGCGAGAACCATCTGGGCGTTGCACTCCACGAAGAACGGCTTCTTGCTCCAGGTGTCCGTTTTCTTTGTAATCGCCTTCTCTGCTCCAGTTCTGGTCCCTATATTTTTTATAGGACTCTGGATTTGCTGCCACTCGTTGAGCCCATTTTAGAGGATCTGACTGACGAAGTTTTTCATCGGCAGCTGAGTACTCGCAAGCCCTCTGTGGTGGACCGTAAGTATGACGCCTGGCATCATCGAGCGCGTCTCCACCGCCTGTCGCAGTGCTAACTCGCTGCACTTCAATCCCCTGCTCAGGACCAGCCTTAGTCTTATCGTGAACCATGAAGATTTAGCCCTAGTAAGTATGCGTTGAACACACACACATTGCAGCAAGTGCGGTGACGCTGCAGTGACACCTGGAAAAATTCTTAGCCAAGCAAGCAGCAAGGTATCCTACAGCGGCGCGATTTGAGGAACGTTAGTCCGTACCTCGATTCACTGGTGCAGTCCGCAAACGCATTGGTTCAAACGAGAACAACTCTTTGGTTGACTCTTGAAAGACATTTCGATAATATTGGAATCATGGAACATACAAATGCGGTCAAGTCCCTTGGAGCTTTGGCTCAGGAATCACGATTGGAAGTGTTCAGACTGTTGGTTCGCAAAGGATCAGCGGGCATGGCGGCAGGAGAGTTGAGCGATCACTTCGGATTGCCGCCAGCGACGCTGTCCTTCCATTTAAAGGAACTGACGAACGCCGGGCTTATTAAAGCCAGGCGCGAGAGCCGCTCGATTATATATTCCGCAAACTACGAGCATATGCAAATTCTGATCAACTTTTTGCTTGAGAATTGCTGTGCTGACAATGGAGGGAAATGCTCATGAAGAGGCTACATGTACACGTCGCAGTGGCCGATGTCCAACAATCGACCAAATTTTATACCAACTTGTTCGGTACAGAGCCCACGGTAATAAAAGAGGATTACTCTAAGTGGATGCTCGACGATCCGCGAGTGAATTTTGCAATCTCCGCCCGTGGTAGAGAGCCCGGCTTAGACCATTTAGGAATTCAAGCTGAAAACGACGCCGAGTTGAAAGAAGTATCAACCCGACTAAAGCAGGCCAACATGCAAATCTTCGACGAAGGCACGACGACGTGCTGCTATGCCAAATCAGAAAAGGCCTGGGTTGTAGATCCGCAAGGAATCGCATGGGAAACATTTCTGACAACGGGCGAAGCAACGGTTTATGGAGGTGACAATTTGATTAGCTCAAGTGAAATTCCGATGGCGCGAAAGTCAGCTTGCTGCGCCCCCAATACCGAAACGGTATCTGTTCAAATCGGCAAGAAATGCAGAACAGAATAGTATGAATGTTATCTTCGCCTGTGTGCACAATGCCGGTCGCTCGCAGATGGCGGCTGCCTTCTATAACAAGCTCGCTGGCGGTGGCGCCGTGTCTGCTGGCACCCAACCAGGAGAGCGTGTACATCCAGAGGTTGTGTCAGTCATGCATGAAATTGGCATTGATTTAAGTGATGCAACACCACAACTGCTGACCGAAGCTCTTGCCCACGATTCTGACCTCTTAGTCACAATGGGCTGTGGTGATAAATGCCCATTCGTGCCCGGGCTTAAAGTAGAAGACTGGCCACTACCGGACCCGAAGGGAAAGCCTCTGGAAGAAGTGAGACAAATCCGCGACGAGATCAAATACCGCGTATCCAAGCTCACAGAACAACTCAACACTAATGCCTGACCCGAACTGATGGCGGCACACCATTCGAAACAATGTCGAGATCAATATCAAGCCGGTTTCAGATGCAATTTAACGCGGAATGTCCGCAGTTTCTTTTTGAAACTTGCAGATGAGCATAATAGATTACACAAAATTGCACGCGAAACCCGAGTGATTTCGGTTTTCAAAAGTCTCTTGACTGGTTGGCCCGCGCTCGCACACATTCCCCTTAATGAGAATGTAAGAAGTGCACACTTCGAGCCCTGTTTAAAAAATAAATGGTGGAGGCGGCGAGAATCGCCTGGGCAGCCATTCTCATTAAGACTCGTCAATT
>CAZSNX010000088.1:0-11443 GCA_964607945.1 uncultured Candidatus Obscuribacterales bacterium | reverse complement strand
TTGCGGACTGACCTCGGCAGCCCAGTGACCGATATTGAAAACGTAAAGTCCATCGGCGGCTTGAGCCCATTGCAACTTTCCTAATAATCCAGCGACTCCGGTAGCCGTTATCAGCAGCTCGCTATGAGCGAGGGCATCGCTTAAGCTGCCGACGTCAAAGCCATCGTAATGCGCCTTCAAGCGACAAACCGGATCAGAATCCACGACCCTTACATGCAATCCGATGCGGCGCAGATATTCGGCTGCTCCCGAACCTACTTGCCCATAGCCAATCACCGAAGCTTTTCGGCCCGCCCAATTTAACTCGGTGAGCATTGCAAGCGCTGAAACGAGTTCTCGGCCGACACCGTGAAAGTTTTCAATCGTCGACTTCAACCTGCTGCTGCTTATATCGATTACGGGCACCGAAAGGGAAGAGCGCTTGCGTAAAGTAGTGATACCACTGGTAGTGATTTCACAGGCTCCCATAATGCCACTGCCACCAGCGTCCAGATAACGCGAAGTCAGCACGAATCCCGTATCAGATAGTATAGCCGGATGAGCAGACAACACCGCGTCACATGAGCCGGAGCCCAGGTACACAGTCGCTCCAATGCTCCTCATATAATCAACCGCGGCAACCTCTGTCGTCATGCCATCGCACTCGCAGAAGAACAATCTAGCACCGGATTTGATGGCAGCCTCAGCCGCCAGCGCTGTCAGCCAGGTGAGATGACAGTGCCAACCGATGGACAGACCGGACAAAATTCCCCTTTCAAGCAGAGCTCCGGTCAACCGCTGCATGATTGGGAAGGAGCGGTTGACGCTTTGAATCTCCTCCGGACACCAGCTTGCTCGCCCGCTCCAGTCGCAGTCCATCTTCTATCGCTTGAGCCTCTTTGGTTCGATACTCGCCAATCCAAGCACTGGTACACCGAACTGCCGCAACATTTGAACAACCGCCGGCACCGAAATTCCAATGACGTTGGTGAAACAGCCATCAATCTTCTCGACGAAGGCCGATCCGATGCCCTGCAAAGCGTATGCACCAGCCTTATCCATCGGCTCGCCGGTGGCGACATAGCTTTCAATCTCAGCCTCGTCCAGGCAGCGGAAGTGTACATTGGAAACCTCAAAGCTGGTCTCAATCCGCCGGCTCGGCAACTCGACGATTGCTATGCCTGTATAAACCTGATGACACTGCCCGGACAAGACCGCAAGCATACGACAAGCATCTTCGTTTGAGACCGGCTTTCCCAGCACCTGATCGTTAAGCACAACGATTGTGTCGGCCCCCAGAATAAGCGTCTGAGCCCCTTCTGCGATACTATCAGCAGTATCACTAGCCAGCAGCGGCGCAACCTTGTCAAAGACCGCATCTTCAGCCAGAATTCTACCGGCAACTTCCCTCGCCTTAGAACTGGCCAGACTGACCACCAATTCAGCTGGTTTCAATCGAATCGTCATGTCTTCTTCGAACCGGCTCGGGATAATCGAAAAACTCAACCCGAGGCATTCCAGCAAATCTTTCCGGCGCGGTGAATTAGACGCCAAAATCAAACGTGGCGCGGCCGGTTGCTCGTCTACTCTGCTGACTTCCACCTGTCTTTCTTTTCTATCTTCCATCGCTAATCGAACATGATCTCAAATACTTGAATGCGCTGATTGCCCCTGTCAACGACGTACAAGCAGTTGCTGTCTGGGTCTATACTGAGCCCGCTCGGGCTGATGAATTTGCCGATTTCAGAACCGCGCCCACCGAATGAATAAATCCATTCGCCGGCTGGTCCGAATACTTGCACGCGGTGGTTGAGGGAATCAGCGACATAGATTCTATCGAACTTATCGACAGCTATGCCTCTGGGCACATTGAATACGCCATTGCTCGTGCCCTTTCCTCCAAACGAACGTTGAAAAGCCCCGGATTTGGCAAAAACCGAGATTAAGGAGGCGGTATAGTCAACCACATACACCTGATTAAAGCGATCGACCGCAAGCCCGGACGGCATTTGAAAATGGCCTGGCTGGCGTCCCTATCCGCCCACTCTTCTCATCCATGTTCCAAGGTCCGATTGAAACACTTGCAAGCAACAGTTGTCGGCATCGGAAAGATACAGCAGACCGGTCGAATCACAAGCCAAGCCCTGAATCCCTCCGTCACGCCCATGCAAGTTGTAAATCTCCCTGACAAAAGTCCCCATTGCGTCGAATACACGCACATAATGATCGCTGCTGTCGGACGCGTACAGTCGCCCGCGAAAGTCCATCGAAAGCCCCGAGGGATTGGTCAGACTGCCACCATTAGTCTTCGAGTCGCGAATATCGGGATTCGGGTGGACGGCGCAGAGGAATCGTCCGTCTCGCGTAAACACTTGCACCCGGCGCAGGGCTGTATCGGCAACAGCCAGACGACCATTGCGAGAGCAGATCGCCGCCGGCTCGACGAAGCATCCATTGCCTTCACCCTTTCGCCCAATCGTCGAGACCGGACGGACAAGGTAGAAGGCTGCCGGTGGCATCGAAACCTTCGTCTGATGAACGAGATCATCGTTGTCTGCCGTCCTAACCATCGCCGCTTCGCTAGCGGGCCGCGAGCCGAGACCGGATACCGGCTCCTTGGACTTGATTTCGATCGGAATGCCCGGCGTATACACTTGCGAACCGGAAGGGTTATCCGCACGCGCATTACTCGGGCTGGACGCACCGAACCCGGACGACTGCATCTGAGAAGCAGCAGGCGGGGAAGTAATCAGAGCCCGCTCAAACTCCTTAGCGAAATCCAGCACTGACATGAATCGATCGCGCGCCTTTTTTCTAATCGCTTTGGATACGACCGCACCAATTTCCACACTTACATTTTGATTCAAGCTATGTAGCGGTTCAGCTTCCGAAGTCAGAATTTTGATCACTGTTCCGGCGATTCCTTCGCCGGTAAATGGAAGCTTGCCGGAAAGCGATTCATAGCAGACAACACCCAGCGAAAAGATATCTGCGCGATGATCGACGTTTTTCGCATCTTGCAATTGTTCCGGCGACACATAGGCAAGGGTACCAAGCATGACACCGGTCTTTGTCAGGTGTGTCTGCTCGTAATCCACTGTGCGAGCGATACCGAAATCAGTCAACTTGACTGTTCCATCTTTCAAGATAAAGATGTTGTCCGGTTTGACATCGCGATGTACGACGTTAAAGCTGTGAGCATAAGCCAGCCCGCTGGCTACCTGCTTCAAAATCGACCAGAGTTCTTTGGCCGCCATCTTTCCGCCACGCAGCTCAAGTTCTCGGCGAAGGCTATGCCCATCGAGAAACTCCATAACGTAAAAATTGCTCTCGGCCTCAACATCAAAAACAGTGACGATGTTGGCATGGTCGAGCCGAGACGCCATGTGCGCCTCTCGCTTGAATCTATCTTGAAACTCCCTTTGTTTCTTGGGATCGATGTTGTCCAGCACCAACTGCTTGATCGCCACCATGCGTTGATTGCGCCGATCGAGCGCTTGATAGACGATACCCATACCGCCCCGGCCCAGCTCAGACAGTACTTCGTAGTGACCAAAGTCGGTGGTCATTAAGCTTTAGCTCAACTCGAAGATCAACTCTGTTCGGCCCAATTTCAGGCAATCACCTGGAAAAATCTGCTTGCGCTCCGTCAACAACTCGCCATTCAACAACGTGCCATTGGTAGATCCAAGATCTTCGACCCAATAGCTGCCCTTGATAAACAGCACCCAGGCATGGTGGCGTGAGATGTAGCTGTCCTTCGGCAAGGCAATACTATTGGTCTGGTCGCGACCGATTTTGCTGACCGACTGCGTAAGCGGAAAGCGCTCATCGGTGCCTTTGTTGAAAAGATGCGCACCGGCAGGCGGCACCTTCGGCTGAGCTTTGCCGGGCAGAGTGAAAAGGTCTTCCACTCTTTCCGCCAGCGAGCGTGCGTTAGCCGCTTCAATCTGTCTTTGTTCGGCACCGCAGATGAGGCAACGGCCCTCTTCAGACAGAGAGCCACCGCAACGTTCACATTGTGTCGTCACATCACTCATGGGACAGAATGCCGTTTTCCAGTCTCAATCGAGTTCGAGCCGCAAGCAAAAAGCACCGGCTTACTTACTCCCGTTATCAGATCCGGGCTCCAGATATTGAACGACTACGACCGTCACATTATCCGGTGCGCCGCCATCAATGGTCTGCTTGACCAACTCTTCACAAACACCTTCTGGCTCCTTCTGCTTCTTGAGAACAGCGGAAATTTCTTCGTCTCTCAAGACCGTCGGCAAACCATCGGAGCAAAGTACCACATAATCGTTGGCCTTCACTTCGACTGGGGTCTGATCGATCTCGACCTGCACATCGTGACCCAAGCAGCGCGTAATTAAATTCTTGTAAGGATTGATTCTTGCTTGCTCCTCGGTCAGTCGACCGGCCTTGACCATTTCGTGCACGACTGAATGGTCATCCGTAAGCAAGCGTGCCTTGCCATCTCTCAGCAGGTAGCAGCGTGAATCTCCGACATGGGCGATCTGAAGGTGGTCATCTTCCGACTGTACGGCAACCACCACTGTCGTGCCCATCCCCCTGACTGAGGCATCCTCTTCGGCTGCCACCCAAACCGAACGATTGGCCGCTGAGACCGCTTCGTCAAGCCACTCCCTGATAGCCTGCTGATCTGTCGCTTGCGGAGGTTTGGTCTTCCAGAGGTTTTCAATTGCTTCCACAGCCAGTCTGCTGGCCATTGCTCCCCCGACAGCGCCACCCATCCCGTCTGCTACAGCAAAAACCCGTTGATCCGGGCTAACAAAGAAACTATCTTCGTTCCGTTGACGCTGGCATCCAGCATCTGTTCGCGCAGCCGCACGCCACTTCACCATCTCAGCTCTCCGTTTTCCCCTTGCACAGCCAAGCAAGTCCGTGCCCGAACTCGACCGACCAGTTCCGCCTGTCCTAGAAACATTATTGCCCTTTGTATCTCATTTCCAATCAAGTATATCGACCTTTCAGAAATATATTCGGATAGATGGCTTGCGGCTTTGCAGCGCTTTATTTCGGTTGCTAAACGCGACTGAAGTCATCCGGGCGTCCGGTTATTCATTATCATCCCACGTTCTTGCGCTAACTGACGATCACCTCCGTGAAAAGAGCGGAATGAGTAGCCAAGCGAATCAAGACACGGTATCTTGCGAATCCAGTGATTTCTTGAAATGCTCGGCAAACTCGGTAACAGATCGAAATCTGTCGGCGGCTTTCTTTGACATCGCCCGGGCGACAACCGCTGCCGTATCGGGATTGATTTGAGCCACCACCTTGTTTAATGGCTTCTCCTGCGCCGAGGCGATTTGAACCACCGTATCAGTAATGCCGTTGCCCTGGAAAGGCGAAAGGGCAGAAAGCGTTTCGTATGTGACGACTCCTAATGAGAAGATGTCAGCCCGATGATCGACCTTCTTGGCGTTGTTGAGCTGCTCGGGTGCAGCATACGCCAAAGTACCGAGCATGGCACCACTTCTGGTGAGATTTGCCTCTTCAAGATCTTCTATGATGCGAGCAATACCAAAATCAGTGAGCTTCACCTTGCCATCCGGCAAAATAAAAATGTTGTCCGGCTTCACATCGCGATGCACGACACTCTTGCCATGTGCATATGCTAGTGCCGCTGCAATTTGATCCAGAATTGGTTGAAACTCTTTGGGTGTGAGCCGCCCACCCCTGGCTTGCATCTCTTTCCGTAAGCTGTGCCCATCTAAAAACTCCATAACGTAGTAGAAGTTCTCAGTAGAAAGATGCACGTCGAAAACACGCACTATGTTGGGATGATTGAGCCGTTGAGCAAGTGTTGCTTCTCGCTTGAACCTTTCCGCTCGGGCCTTTTGACGAATCGGTTCGACATTGTGCAAAACCAGCTGCTTGATAGCCACCGTGCGCTTGTTCTTCTGATCGACCGCTTTATATACGACACCCATTCCTCCTCGCCCAACTTCCTCCACCACTTCAAACTCCCGAAAGCCGGCAGACGCATTTTCAACTGGGGTCAAAACCATTTCGGTCTTTCCCAACACAATGTGATCGCCTAGAAAGACCTGTTTTCGGCTGCTGATCTTTCTGCCGTTGACGAAAGTGCCGTTGGTGCTGCCAAGATCTTCAATCCAAAAGCCGTCTTTGAGAAACATCACACAAGCATGATTGCGCGAAATGGATGTGTCGTTTTGAATCGGAATTTCATTGGTCGGATCGCGTCCGATCTTGACGACCGGAAGAATGAGCGGATATGTCTGATTTGTTTGTTTGTTTACCAAAGACAGCTCACCGAGCACCTGCTTCGGCCGGTTCATCCCGGGAAGTACCACGAACTGCTTGATGCGGTCGATGAATGTGCCGATATTAGTGGCAGTTAGGATCGCCTGATCGGCGCCACAATCCTGGCAACGGCCAGATTCGGCCAGTGCGCCGCCACACTGTTGACACTCGCCAAGCTGACCTTTCATTCCTCAGGAACCGTCATCATTGAAGTCACACTAACCGTCTGACTCTGCAATTTGAGCCGTTTTCGAACACAAATTTTTCAACCAAGCCAACGCAAGTCCCAACAGTATTATTTCTGCCCCCGAATCGAGAAGCTCAATCTTCGATCTGTTATTCCACGTTTGAAGTCAATTGAATGCATGCCAATCGACTCCAGTCTTATCGAATTCGCTGCGAAGCCCCAAAAACGACTTTAAACGGTCATTTCAACAATTGCTCTGGCAGCCAGCTCTTCAAATTTCCGTTGAATATTTATCAGTCCTTGCTCGATCGCCAATCGCCTGACAAATGGTGCAGCGGCTTGAGCAAAGCTGAAGTTAGGCCTGAGCGTCCGCGCCAAGCCCTCCAGCGAGCTGCCGGTCCGTAAGAGATAAGCCAAAGCGGGCGGAAGACAAAATGCATTGCTGGCCACAAGTGCCTCGACTTCAGTTTCTACCGCCTTGAAATCGAGTGCCAGGATATCGGTCCCATAGTAGTACTCCATTAGGGGTTTGAGCGCCCGTCCGAATTGATCTGCAAACTTCCGCTCTCTGATCACTCCCAAGTCGACCAGAGCCTGAGTCAATACAGCAACATCCTTTCGACAAACTGCCTTCACACAAGCCGAAAGTGCTGCTCGCTCGCCTTCAGTCAGCTCGGACATCATGCCAAAATCGTAGATTATCAGGTTGCCGTGAGCATCCACCGCAAGATTACCGGCATGCGGATCGGCATGAAAGAAGCCGCTCGATACGACTTGTTCGAGATAGCACTCCACTAGCAGATTTGCGACCGACTTCAAGTTTACTCCAAGAACTTTCAGCTCCTCGACTCGATCCACTTTTACACCCGGCACATAATCCAGTGTAATAACCTTGCGCCCGGTGTACTTCCAGTGCACTCGCGGAATAACTACCTGCGGATAAGCTCGCAACACCGCACGCATCCGGTCGGCATTGCGCCCCTCCTTTAAGTAGTCAATCTCGGCGAAGAGTTTTGCTCCGAACTCATCGGATAAAGCCAACCAGTAATGTGTTTGACACCACCCCAGTGCGCCTCCGACTTTGGCAAGCAAACGCATGTAGCCCAAATCTTGATAAAAGAGCGTCGACAACCCGGCGCGCTGCACTTTTACTATTGCCGCTCGACCATCTTTTAACACAACTCGATGAACCTGCCCAATACTGGCAGAAGCAATTGGAACTTCATCGAACTGAAAGAAGAGCTGCTCTGGATCAGCTGCAAGCTCGGCTTTGATAGTAGAGCGAACGTCTGCCAAACTCAACGGCGGCAGGCGATCCTGGAGGAAAGACAATTCGTCCGCAATTTCCAGAGGCAAAGCATCCCGTCTCATTGAGAGGAATTGCCCTACCTTAATAAAGGTAGGACCAAGTTCTATCAAGAGTTGACGCACTCTGCGAGCCTTCAGGCGTTGGCCAGACAGATTATCTTGACGAGCATCGAAAAAACGATCCTTTGCGGCAATCAGCAAGAAACGCAGAAGAATTACAATTACCGACCAGAAGCGGCGCTGGCAAAGCAGCACTCCCGGTGCTATGGCGGCGTCAGCCAACCTGGATTCGTATATCAGTGAAGCACCGGACGCCTGAAATTCTATGCGCCTATTACAAGAGCTGCCGTCTAAACCCTGATTTCGGATCAGACTGCCGCCCTCATTGACTTCAGCTCGGCTATTTCAGCTCTGAGTGTGGCGATCTCGGCACGCAGCTCGTTGATTTCGGTGGAATCTCCCAGCGCACCCAATGAGAAGTCAGCCACCTGCCGGCGAATCCTTTCACGCACTTGGCTTTCAAGCACTTCGGAACGCTGCCAAACTTGCTGAGATACTTCTTGGACCATTTCTTTGGCCTTCTCTCTGGACTCCTGCAACTGCTCCTTTCCGCAAGTCCGGTATTCTCCGGCTTTGGAAGTCAAAGAATCAAGACAGTCCTCGACCTTCTCGCGACCGACCTCGAAGGCTGCCTTGGCTAGAAAAGCTAGTTTGATAATGGGCCGAAACACTTCTACAACCTCCATATACTTCCTGCCAGGCTCTGCCTGTGATTTCAGGAAACGCAATTGCAAATCTCAATCCTTGCCAGAACTTGCCGGCCGAAAACCCTAATCGGTGCCTTCAGCTCACACTGGAAGCGCTAAAAGACAAAAACTACCGCAAATTATATAACACATATAAGCGCGGTTTCTTTCTCAAAGCCAGTTCGCTTCGCAATTTTTCTCATTTAAGATCGTATACTTCGTAATGTAATCGTAACGGCGGGGCTTGACCCATCGAGACGGCGCAACTCTCGCGCGCCAGCCCCCTGGATTCCAGTCGCAGTGAGGAAATACTGGTGTCAGAGACCAACAAAACAGCAAGCAAAGAAGGGCGCTCGGCCCAGACCTCGGTCACTCCTACGGAAAAGTCCGAAACCGGCACTATCGGCTGGCAAAAACAACAGGCGGAAACCGGCACTAAGCAGGCTCAAGCAGTCACTCTGATCTATGTTCCGTTGCACTTGGGCGGCAGTCATCGCGGGGTGAGCATGGGCCCGGCTGCAATGCGCGTCGCCGAAGTTCAAGAAAGAATTCAGGCGCTCGGATTTCAAGTCTCGCGCGAAATTGAGATAAACGTTCCTTATTCCGTCTGCTGGTGGGACAACCAGGCACAATCACGCTGCGTTCCTGAAATTTTGCAGGTAAGTGAAGAAGTTGCATCAGCTGTGGAAGGCGCATTGGCCGCAGGCACCATTCCGATCACTATCGGCGGCGATCACAGCTTGGCGATCGGCAGCATCGCCGGCGTCGCCAACTATTATCGAAAACTCAAACAGACTTTCGGCTTGATCTGGTTCGACGCACACGGCGATGTCAACACCCCTGACACCACCCAGAGTGGCAACGTGCATGGCATGCCATTCGCCGTCTCACTTGGACAGGGAGATGAGCGACTGACTCAACTCCTTGGCTTCTCCCCCAAAGTGCCGGCCAAACGCTCTGCCTTGATTGGCATCCGCGATCTCGATCCCCCCGAGCGCGAAATCATCAACAAAACTGGAATCACACCTTTCACGATTAGAGATGTGGATCATCTGGGACTCGGACGAGTCACAGACCTGGCTCTCGGCGCGGTAGGCTCGGACGTTTCGGGCGTTCACCTCTCCTTCGACCTCGATGTGATCGACCCGGATATCGCTCCGGGCGTAAGCACACCGGCCCGCGGCGGATTAAATTACCGCGAGTGTCACCTGGCCCTTTCGCTTCTGGCCGAATCTCAGCTGATCCGCTCAATCGACATCGTGGAGCTCAATCCAGCATTCGACATTCAAAACCGCACAGCCGAGCTTGCTGTCGATCTACTTTTGACCTGCTTGGGCAAGCGGATTTTGTAGAAGCAGCTGCAATCGACTGCTGTCATACCATTGAATATAAGCGCAAAAATCATTTGCGCTCAATCGGACGAGCCACCAATTTTTCTGCATTGCCGAAAAATTGGTGGACAATAGCCTGCGCCCATACTATACTTATGTATGTGATCCAGAGATCTGATCTATTTGAGTTGTGGAATACGTTCCATTCTGAATTACTTTTCCAAAAGGAATGCATCGTTATGCCTGAATCGATTGAAGATTTACCGCCGCGGCAGCGAGAAGTGCTGAGGTTGATTGTTTCCTTGACCGAAGAGCACGGCTACCCACCGACACTGGCTGAATTGGCACAGGCGATGGGGCTGCGCAACCGCATGACCGTGCATCAGCATGTCGTTGCTCTCAAGAAAAAACAGCTCGTTCACTGGGAGCCGGGGCTCAACCGTTCTTTGACAGTAATCGGAGAAGCCGCCCAGGGACAGCGTGATACGACATCGCAAGACGAGCCTCAGACGAATCGTAAAGGAGTTCCGCTTGCCGGTACGATTGCTGCCGGCAGACCGATCGACGCAATCGAAACCGACGAGTATCTGGAGATTGAAAGTAGCTATGCCAACTCCGGCTGCTTCGCGCTCAAGATCAAAGGTGATTCGATGATCGAAGACGGCATCCACGATGGGGATTTCGTCATCGTTAAACCACAACCATCCCCGCGCAACGGTGAGATAGTTGTAGCAGTACTCGGCGATGGAACTGCCACCCTCAAACGTATTTACAAGGAAAAGGGCGGATTTCGTCTGCAGCCTGCCAACTCCGAACTGGAGCCGATCATTCTGGACAGAAGCGAGGACTTGCAAGTGCAGGGAGTAGTAGTCGGGCTCTTTCGCAAGTTCTCATAGCAATACTTTCATGTAGTGCACGTTGACCGCAGCAATTGTCGGGTCAATCAATTGATTGACCCCGCCGGTATGTGCACCACTAGCAGTGCACATGTCCAATCAACGCTTACCGGAAAACAAGCGCCGGAGCGATTCCGGCATCGGGCGAGCGGTATCCACTTCGAACATTTTCTCATTTTCATAGCGGACCAATCCCGGCTTGCCTTTGGCCACCTTACGCACATATCGACATTGCGTATAGATTACTTGCACCTTACCGCCAACGGCAGCCTTCGACAATCTAGCTGCAGCTTGACCGGCCTCTTGCATGGTGCGCTGCGGCGGGTCTTGCTTCGTGGACGGAACTTTGATCAGCACGTGCGACCCACCCTGCCCTAAAACATGCATCCACATGTCATGCGGCTGAGCTACCTGGCTGAGCAGTTCTTCGTTTTCCTGGCGATTACGTCCCATGTAAATCGTCCATCCATCCGAGGAAGTCATGCTGAGCAAGCGTTGCTTGAGCTTTTTCTTGTCGGCTGACTGAGCTTTTGGCACCGCCGCAGCGGGCCGCGCTGGCGAAATCAAATCGCGCAAACCTTCCAACGCCTCGATAGTAGCTGCATTTTCGACCGCCGCCAGTCGCTGAGTTACTATTGCCAACCGAGCGGTCGCTTCAGCTCTTGCTGCGCCAGCTGCCTTTTCTCGAGCACGCATCTTGGCGAAGTT
>CAZSNX010000087.1:0-11463 GCA_964607945.1 uncultured Candidatus Obscuribacterales bacterium | reverse complement strand
CGGCCAATCAACAGATGTGGAAAAGCGATAAAAACCACAGTAGCGCCAGCAAGCAAGATAGTGGCGATGTTCAGTGCTAAATCCATGTCGGCTCCTTGCCTGCAAAAGCTAGAGTGCCTGACCGCTGCACCACGCCCAATTCCTCCTGTGGAGTAATCAGCCATGCGATCTCAAGCAGCCTTAGGGTAAGGCCGGTCGGTACCACTGTCGATGGGAAATTTACTAATAATCACAACAGTAGTGGGACTTGCAGCTCCACCTGACCGCCGCCGAATACACAAAATCGCTTAATCTCGCACTATTTTGGGAATGTACAAGTTGCAGTCATCCTGGCATGGTGTCTTATAATGCCGTCCCAAAAAGCAGCACAAGACAATGAGGTCGATCAACCTGCAGACGGAGATCAACCCGCGCTCGATGACCTGGAAGCTCATATTTCACAGCGAATCAATCAATTGCAAACATCCGATGAGATCTCCACTACAGACCTGCTTTTAGGAACGACCGGAGATGATCAAAGCGACAACGGACTGATTCCTCGCTTTGAGCCGTTCGAGGGCTACGAGTTCGCCACCCTTCATAGCGCCGAGCAAACCTACAGCGGCGGATACGAGAAGGTCCGCGATGGCTATCAAGAATCAACCGAAGTAATAAAAACGATCCACAGCTTGACCGATCTACTGACCGAATCGCTCCTGAATTTGAATGTGCGATTGAACGACTTGGAAGAGAGGCTCAAAGACGTCTCAGAGGTCAATCGTGAAGAGTTGCGCAAACTGAAGTTGCTGGTGCGCGAAGTTCATAAGTCCAATGCCGAATTGGCAGGGCAGCCAAAGCAGGAGCGCATCGCCTCCGAAGCGACTCATTCGATGCAGGACTACATGAATGAATTGCAGAAACAAGTGACCTTTCTGAAGGAAAGAATGGACCGAAATGTAGTCGACATGGGACTGAAAATCGAAGAACGCCAAACAGCCTTTCTGAACATGCTGGATACACGTGTAAAAGTCCTGGAGAAGATCTCAATCGGCTACAAAGAGGCAGTCAGCAGGAACTTCTTCAATCTAGCGGTGTTGTTGATTCTGATAGTGGTAATCGCCGGTACCGTCATCAGCATCAGCGTAGACCGCATGTCCTCGTACGTCTCGCAAGGGCTGGACGCCCTCAGAACTGCCGTCCGTGAGTCGCTGGACGCTAGTCATTCTCCAGGCGGAATTCCTTAAATGACGAGCCGGATCTAACCGCGCACGAGCTTACCCGACGTCAGCGTATCGACTGAAATCAAACCGATATCGCGCAAGAGCTGCACCTGAGCGTTATTGTACTGAATAATCGCGCTGGCTTTGTTAACTAAGGCTTGCACCCATACTTGCTGCGCTTGCAAGACATCAATGTTTGTTCCGACGCCATTGGCCAAACGCACTCTGGCTAGGCGTAACTGTTCGCTTGACGACACAACCGCCTTGGAAGAAACATCAATCAACCGCTCGGCGGTCTGGCTATTGAGGTAAGAAGTGCGCACCTGATTCTGGACATTTAGCAACTGTTGATTCGCTTGCAACGTGGTCTGCTTGGCCAAAGCACGAGCCGACTCGATATTGCTGACATTTGGAACCCCCAGACCGCTAAAACTCCAATTGACCTGCCAACCCATCGTGTAGGATCTCCGCATCTGTCGAGACTGAATTGACGCCCTGGTTAGCGTGACACCAGCCGGATAAATCGGCACCGTACCGGCCAACGGAGCGCCAGAAGTCACAAGCACCGGCGGTGCCGGCAGGAGCGGTCCTTGCACGGCAACCAGCGTCGGAGTGCCGGGAACGACTTGCGTACTGCGTCCGAAGGTTGCCCCGTTGCCTTGAACGCTGCCATAAAACTGCATCTGCGGATAAAGCGGTGCGGCTTGCAACTGGATATTTCTGCGGGCCGCTATCTTCAGCTCTTTGAACTGCTGCAATTCCGGCCGATTCACAATAGCAACATTGATCAAACCATTGATATCAAGCGCCGGGTCGATCAATCGTACTTTCTTGATTTCCACATCTGATGGCAAGATGTTCACCCCGAGATTGAGGTTCATAAGAGTTGCAAGGTTGATCGCTGATTTGCGGAAATTGACTTGCTGGGTAAGCAGATTCTGCTCATCAGAAGCCAGTTGAGTCTCGGCCTGCAATACATTGAAGCGAGTGCCGGTGCCGGCGTGTTCCAGTTGTCGGTTGAGCACTAATTGGGCGCGCGATACATCCACCGCTCGAATCTGAATCTGCAGCAGCGCCTGATTGAGCAAGAGATTGTAGTAGCCTTGCCCTACAGCCAACAAGTTGTCATTGATAGTACCGTGATATCCGGCGCGCGCAGCTCGGAATTGATGCAAAGCTTGCAAAGATCCGAACAGCACGCTGCCACCCTGGAACGGATACCACTGAACTTGAGCTTGCGCCTGAGCATTAGGAGTATGAAAGGTCGTCGGGATTACGCCGCCAATTAAAGACGAACCGGCCAGTAGTTGATCGAGCGTATACATATTCATGTTAGGCAGGAAGCCACCAAACTTGGCTACAGCCAACCACTTTGATGAACTCACTCCGGCACTCGAGATCCGGATCGGCAGATTGTGCAGGATTGCATAAACCAGACAATCTCTCAAATTTACCGGTTCGTTATAAGTTGCCTCCAGTCTAATCGACGGCAACTTACCCCCCAGCGGCAGTAATTTGTCCGGTCCTGGCAGTTCGGTCGGGATGCTCTCCATTGAGCCAATCGTGCCGGTCAAGCCGGGATCGCCAACCGGCGCCTGCAGATTATTGAACTGAAATGGATTGTCGACCTCTTGCCGGGCAAACGGCGGAACCGTGCCACCACCCGGCAGACTTGGCTCGCCGTACCCGGCGTAACCGCCGCCGGATGGACTAAATCCTGGTCCGGCTGCTGCCCCTGAAGTACTCGACGGCTCCGGTGCCGGTACGCCCCCCGGAGCCCGGTCTGGTGCACCGCCGGCAGTATTACCACCACTCATACCGGGACCGCTCTGCGCGCAGGAGGAACTGCCACTGCAAGCGATAACCAGCACACAAGCAAGCGCAGTTACTCCTCTGCGCGCTAGGCTCCCCTTGTGGTTGGTTGAGTTAAACGTAGGCACAGTATGATTCGTCCGTAAGGGATTCCGCAGCTAACAGGTTACTTTATAAGTCTTTGAACAGCCTTAAAATTATCAGTTCCGGATCTGGTCAACATCTCGAACAGCGCCATCTCCACTGTCGACGGCAGCGCACCGGCGAGCAACATTCTTTCGATGCCTACCTCTTTATTCTTCGGATTTCGGCTCGAGACTGAATCAGCCACCAAATGAACACAATACCCTTGCGAAATGAGATCGTGAACGGTTTGACTGACACACACATGCGCTTCGATGCCACAGACTATAACTTGTTTACGTCCGGAATCCGCCAAGGATTGCAAGAACCCTTCAGCCCCGAGGCAACTGAAAGAGTTCTTCGCGAAATAGCTGTGCTCTCCCAGGCACGCACTAATTTCCGAAACCGTCTTGCCCAATCCCTGCGGGTATTGCTCAGTCACGATTACAGGCAGCTTAAGGATCTTAGCTGCTTCCACCAGAATTGAGATGTTGCGAGTTAGATTGGCCAGATCGGGCAGCACCTTCCGAAAGCTCTCTTGAACATCGACAATCAGAAGCGATGCCTTTTGACTGTCAAGAATGCTTGCATGCACAATTACCACCTCTTGTGTTTCCATCAGCCGCCAGAGTGTACTCAGCATAGCCGAAAAGAATGTTTGCGAAAACACGCCTAGAGCAACTTTCCACCCGACCCGCTTGAAAGAATATCGACAATTTCTGCCGATCAAAACGCAAGCTTATACAACCCAAGCAGGCATCCCTGAGACAAAGACATATGCCAGCACCACTGTGTTCCCGTTTTAAAAGTAGAAAGTTGTAATGCTGATTGATTCGCTGTCGCACTTCTTTTCAAGCCGGGGCTCAGACCGGCAGCAGCGGGGCTTCTTAATGTATTATGTGTCTTTGCGAATTGAGGAAGTAGCTTCGTGCCGCCATTAATGTGCAATTACTACCTCACATACAAATGCAACTCTCGCTGCACTTACTGCGACATTCCGGTCAAGCCTGAAAACATCCGCATCAAAGAGTCTCCGCTCGAGGTTGTTGTCGAAAACCTGCATGCCCTTAAACGACTAGGCGTAAGAGTTCTTGACTTAACGGGCGGAGAACCATTGATCTATCGGCATCTGCCGGCAGTTCTCAAGACCGCCAAAGAGCTTGGTTTTTTCACCAGCCTGGCCAATACCGGCACACTCTATGAGAAAGTCGCCCGCGACATTTGCGGCTTGGTAGACGATCTTAAATTCTCTCTTTCCACCACCGACGCCCAAGAGTATCGCTCGGAGCGTGGAATAGACGGATTTGACAAAGTAATCGAAAGCATAAAACTCGCCAAGTCTCTTGGTGAACGACCATCGATCATCGCGACCGCTACCCCGCAGTCGGTCTGGCAAATGGAGGCGGTTGTCAAGCTCGCCCAAAAGCTTGATGTCGTCGTATTGCTAGGCCCCGTCTTTGATTATTGCGGCAACGATCTGCTGCACGAGCAAGGGCTCAAAGAGTTGGACCGCCTGTCAAAAATGGCCAATGTTTGTGTCAATTGGGCATTTCTAGAATTTTTCAAAGATGGCGGCAACCAGATAAGCGAACCACGCTGCCGAGCAATCTCTTCGACAATTGTGATATCACCCGACGATCATCTGCTCCTGCCTTGTTATCACATGCACGACGAGCGATTGAAGATCGTCCATAAAGACGGCCGCTCCAACTTGGATGAGCTCTGGCGAAGCTTGCATGTCCAAGCGAAGCGAAAACAAGAAGGCACCTGGGACTTTTGTCAGGGTTGCACGATCTGGTGCTACTTCGAGACCTCCTTTCTTTGGCCGCCGGACAAGTATTTCTGGCTGAACTTAAAGAGCAAGGGCCACTGGGCGCTGGAAAAATTCAAACAGTACAGCCGCTCTACCGGTGCAAAGACCGGCTATCAAGCAGGCGAACAGGCTGCCCTGGAAAGCCTTTGACCAGCCTACCCCGAAATACCGCCACGGCAGGCATAAGAACAGCACTCTGTTATAGCTTGGTTACATATTCGACTCGGCTGCTAACCGCGACAGCAAAAGAACCGACTGCCGTCACGGTTAAGACATAGCAAGCGGCCGGCGGCGGCACCATAGCCCTGTCGCGCAGTTTATGGTATAAAAGGACGATTATGGGGCGTTAGCGCAGTTGGTAGCGCGCTTCAATGGCATTGAAGAGGTCACGAGTTCGAATCTCGTACGCTCCAAATTTTTTAATGGTAATCTTTCGGCATTGCAAGATCTCAATGATTGTTGAGGTCATCGACGCCTAGCTTTGCCACACCGACCTTTCCAATGCCCTTACCGTGCATGCTCACTATCCTGAAGATAAAGCCGTTCCAGACGAACTCATCGGCGACTTCCGGCACCCGCCCAATCTGGTGCATCACAAAGCCGCCCAGCGTTTGAAAATGCGCCCGTTCTTCGTCAGGCAGCTTGTGAACTTTTACAATATCTTTGAATCGGTCTATCGGTAAACGCCCATCCAAGAGCCAGGTTCCATCAGTCCGCTCAACGGCACGCAAGGAGGCCTTGCTGCCGCCCACCGGCAGATCGCCAACTATCGCTTTCAAGAGATCGGTCATTGTCGTCACGCCGATAGTCCCACCAAACTCATCGAGAACAACCGCGATATGAACACCGCTCTTCTTGAACATGTCCAGCACTTCCAGCGCTGACTTGGTCTCCGGCACGTAAAGCGGCTTTTCCAGACATGCAGCGATATCCATCCGTTTCGACTGGGCAGGATGCGACAACACTTGCTTGACATTGACATAACCTTCGATGTTGTCCAAATTGCCATCAGCGATAATCACCCGCGTCGGGATGCAATTCACCAAAAGCTCGATCGTCTTTTCATGCGGAGCATTTATGTCGGACCAAACGATATCCGTTCTCGGCGTCATCAAGGCAGTGATGTTTTTCTCGCCAAGTCTCAGCACGCTCTTCACCAGATCGTGCTCGGAGGCGGCAAACACACCAGCCTGGGCCCCTTGATCAATCATCATCTTGATTTCATCGCTGGTCACCACAGACTCTTCCTCTCTCCTTGCACCCACGACTGTCAGTACAAATTCGGTCGACATGCTAAGTAATCGCACTACCGGAGAGGCTAGTCGCGACAACCAGGTCATCGGCCCGGCCACCAGGCAGGCGATCGATTCCGGATTGACCAAAGCCACCCGCTTCGGCACCAATTCGCCCAGGATCAATGACAAGTATGTAGTGACAACCACGACGCTGCCCATGCTCAGTACCTTACTGTAGGCTTGCAGCGGTTGCACTCGATTGATCAGTGTCTCTAAGCCGTCGGCAACAGTGGCACCACCGAAGACACCAGTCAAGATCGCCCCGGCCGATATTCCGATCTGGATTGTAGCGAGAAAGTTGCCGGGATGATTGGCCAGAGCCAAGGCCGCTTCAGCCTTCGGATTGCCATCTTTGGCCCATTTCTCCAAGCGCGCCTTGCGCGACGAGACAATGGCAATCTCAGACATTGCGAAGATCCCGTTTAAGAGGATCAGAATCAAGATAATGATTATTTCAAAACCCATTCCGGACATCAGTAACCTTTGGCGGCGATCTGCAACCCTTTGGGCAGCGCGGGCAGCCGACTCACCGCCGTAACAATATGCCCATCGTCATGAAGTTCAAGCCAACGATAGCCCGGCGGAATCTCATCAACACCAAATTTCTCCACGTTCGGCTTGAACTGAACACAGGTCGACGGCGTTGCCATTAGACCAACCCCATTGCGAGCATCGTCAAAGGACTGGTGAACGTGCCCCCATAACACTGCCTTGACCTGCTGGAAGCGATCGACAATCGCGAAGAACTGATCGGAGTTTTCAAGAGAAATTTTGTCTTGCCATTGCGCCCCGGCTGAAACCGGATTATGGTGCAAACAGACCAATGCGTACAAGTGGGAGCGCTCCTGAAGCAAGCGCTCCAGTCGTTCTAGCTCGCAGTCATCCAAAAATCCTTCGACCCGGCCTGCGCGCTGAGAATTGAGCAGGATGATCTGCCAAGCATCGGTCTCGAAGTGATTATCAGCGCTTATCACTGAGTTTCCAAATGGCAATATGTCGGCCATTAATTCAGGAACATCGTGATTGCCGGGAAGATAAAAGGTCTTTACCTCCAGCTTATTGATCAAACTCCGCAGGCGAACGTATGAATCGGCCGACTCGTCTTGCGAAAGGTCCCCAGTGAGCAACACAAAGTCGGGTCGCCCCCGCTCTGAAATAGCAAGCTCGATTACATCAGACAGCGATTGGTAGGTGTCCACGCCGAGCAACCGGCCTTCGGCCACACCGAACAAATGAGTGTCGGTTAGCTGCAATAGGCTAATTGAGGCATGGCTTGGCTGGTCCATCCCGTCTGCTCGGCGCCGGCGTGGTAGTTGGTGGCTCAAGAGTGTAATTTTAACAGCCGCGGACCGCTTCCATCCCTGGCAAACTTTGCCGAAGCAGCGATTAGATTAGAGTTCTTCTGAGAGCGACCTGATGCGCCGCTACCGTTTCGGCAACCGGAAGTCTCTCAGCTAGAATGATGTCCGTAAGCGCTTTAGACCGCCCAACCAACTCGCCCAAAGCGGCACTCAAGAGAACGACGCCGATGCCAGCTCAGAAAACCAAACCATCTTGGAAACGAGGAATTCTGCCGCTGACACTCCTTTTGATCGGCGGAGTGTTTGCCTCAATCCAGCTCTTATACAATGCTGGAAACTATGTGAAATCATTGTTTGTTAGCGTCAGTTACCCCAAGACGTACAACTTTGAATATTACGATCGGTTGCTCAAAGCCAATGTCAAGGAGGGGCTGGTAGACTACGCCGCGCTCGCCAAAAATCCGCAACTCCTGTCTCTGGCAGTCGAGCAGCTCGGCAAAACCAGCCCAGACCAGCTTTCGACCGAGGCGGACATCCTTTGCTTCTGGATAAACGCTCATAATTTACTGGTGGTCAAGACAATCGTCGACCACTATCCGGTCAAGAGCGTCGAGAAGATTTCGGATCTCTTCGGGCTCTCAGGATTTTTGATTGGAGGAAAGACTTATTCAGTCAACCGCATCGAAGAACTGGAGATTCGCCCGCGGCTAAATAATGGTGACGCCCGTGCAATTTTCACTATCTGTGGTGGCGCCCGCGGAGATCCTTTTTTGCCCGATCACGTAATCGCTCCGGAGCATCTCAATGAAGAACTGGACTTCTGTTGCCGGCAGTTCGTGATGAATACGAATAATGTATTTCTGGACCCGGATATCGATACCTTATTTCTGTCTCCATTCCTCAAATGGAACGAGCGCCTGCTAGAAAAGGAATTTGGGTCACCGTTCGATTTTGCCAATCAATTCTTGCCGGAGGAAAAAAAGATAAACCTCCAGAACATCCACATCAAGAAGGCTTATTTCAGCAATTTCAACTGGTGGCTCAACGATTTGGCGCTGGGACCGATAGTGCCGCGACGACCGGCCGGCGAAGAATCGTTTGAGATACAAGGAGCACCGAATGGTCCCACCTAAACGCTTCGCCAAACCATTACCAGAACAGCGAGCACGAACCGGCATTACACGTTGGCTCTTAGTGGCAACGCTTTTAGTGTCATTCGCATCGAGCTCCTGCAGTTCGCCGGCAGCTGTAACACCGGATAACGATCCCAGACTGCTTACCGCCCAGCCAGCGGCAGTCGAGCCCCCAGGCGGCATCACGTTAGTCTACCCGAAAGACGGTGCACAGATAGCTGCGTCAACGACCTTTCTGATCGGCTCATGCCCTGTCGGCAGCACTCTTACCTGCCAGGGTAAGCCGGTCAAATTAACCGCTCAAGGCTACTTCGCTCACGTTGTCGACCTCAAAGCCGGAGCCAACAAAATCAGCTTGGTACGTGACAATGATCCAGCCTGGCAACGCTCCGTCATCATCAATCGAGAGCTACCGGCTCCACCGATTCCAGCCGGCAAGTTAGCCTTTGCCAAAGATTCACTCGAGCCGAAGGCCGACGTCGGACTTGCCGCCGGCGATCTCTTGCCTATTTCAGTTCGGGCAACACCAGCCTGCCGGCTTGAAGTTCAGCTGGGCTCACGCCGAATTCTGCTTTCACAATACCGCCCCGGGCTTAAGCACGGGCCAAAGACAAGCGCCGTTAATCTCGGTATGGACACAGCTTATGGCAAGATGTTTCAACGCCAATCGGCCCAACGCCCTGATCTTTATTTTGGCTTTTATCGCGTGCGCACCGACGACCATTGGCAGGCAATCAAGCCCCAGTTCAAGTTGACTCAGGCCGGTCGCACTCTTCATTGGACGGCATCAGCTAGTTTGTCGACGATTGAGCAGCCGAGACCGGCTCGCACCGCTCATGAGGACACCATCGTCAGGCTCGGGCCGGGTCAAGCAAGAACCACCCCGCTACCAGAATCCGTAAGGCTGCTAGTCGATGGATTTCAAGGCAATTCGATGCGCTGTCTGCTCGGGGCTGGGCAGCACTGCTGGATTTTAAAGGAAGACCTCGACTTCAGCGACGAAAGCGACCTTCCGCCAACAGCGGCAGTCAGAACAGTCAACCTGGAAGCTGAGGATTCCGGCGCAAGACTGTCAATACCTCTCACACAGCGACTACCATTCAGGCTCGAACAACAACTCACCCCTAATCGCATCTCACTGAAGATTTTCGGCGCCACTTCCGACACCGATTGGATCATGCAAACACCGCCCGTGGTGAATGATCGACTAATCGAGCAAGTCACCTGGAAGCAGCCGGCAGATCACCTTTACGAAGTTGACGTCCAGCTGAAGCCGGGTCTTCAGTGGGGATTCTGGTGCGACTATCGGGACACGACGCTTGTTCTTCACATCAAGGGACCACCGGCCTTGACCAATCAGAACGGTCCACTAAGCGGTGCGATCATCTGCATTGACCCCGGCCATGGTGGCAGTGAAACCGGCTCGATCGGACCATCGGGCGTGCGGGAATCAACAGTCAATTTAGCGATCTCGACCAAATTGCGCGATCTACTGACCGCCGACGGAGCGCGAGTAATCATGACCAGACAGACTGATGAGCAATTCGTCTCTCTGTCCGACCGGGTCAAAATAGCTACTGACGCACATGCAGACCTTCTCATCTCGATTCATAACAATGCGCTACCGGACGGACAAGACCCCTGGAAACAACATGGAACGTCCAGCTACTGGTATCATCCGCAAGCGACCGCACTAGCAAGAACATTAAAGGCAGGCCTGGTAAAAGATATCGGATTGCCGGATTTCGGCACCAACTATCAGAACCTGGCCCTTTGTCGGCCGAGCCGCTTGATAGCGGCGCTAATAGAGGTTGCATTCATGATTAACCCCGAGGAGTACGCTCAGCTCATTACACCGGAGTTTCAGCAAAGAGTCGCGCAATCCTTAGCCGGTAGCATCCGCCAATATCTACATCCGGATGAAGCAGTCTCAGGTATTGAAACGAAGCCTTAGGAGGTAGCTCGATGAAGTCCATTGATTTGATTGCCGTCGACTTGGGCAACAGCAGAATCAGCTGCGGATTGTTCCGGCAAGGTATATTGCTGGATACTTGGCACCACGCCACCAGCGCTCCAGCCGAAGCCGCCGCCGCCATCTTGCAGCAATCAGACAACCACTCCGTAGCGCTTTCATCGGTTGTGCCGGAGATAGCAGATGAGCTTACCAACCTTCTGACGGCGCGCAGCAAGAAAGTAGTTGACGTGCGCAATCAAGCCCAACGCATGATCAAGGGAGCCTATGCAACTCTTGGGACGGACCGGCTGGCACATGCAATTGCAGTTTGGAAACTTTACGGAAAGGAAAGGCCGGCGTTGGCGATCGATCTCGGCACTGCCACAACGCTTACGGCCATCTCGGCCGACGGAGAATTCTTGGGCGGACTAATTACTCTGGGTCTGGGACGGATAGCCTCATCATTACATGCGCAAGCTGCTCAACTTCCTGCTATCACCTTTCCCGAAGGAGAAGGACAGCCGTTGAACTTCGCTTTCGATACGCCATCGTCAATCAGCAACGGCACTCTTCTTGCCCATATCGGACTGGTCGAGCACTGGAGTAAGGTCGGACGCAAAGCGCTCGGCAATTCGACGATCGCCGTAGCCACCGGCGGCTGGTCGTCGCTGATTGCCAGTTACACCAGCGTGCTGGATTTCATCGACCCGCATCTGACTCTAAAAGGGATTTATCTTATTGCCGAGCAGGCAATGGACCAAGCGGATCGAGGTTGAACGATCTTTCCAGCTCGGCCCGGTACTTTAAGTTAGTAAGGGCCTCGAGGGAGTACA
>CAZSNX010000086.1:0-11520 GCA_964607945.1 uncultured Candidatus Obscuribacterales bacterium | reverse complement strand
TCTCGCCTCATTCCATTGTTGGAAAATGTCGGCAATTTCTATCCGATGCGGTCCGGAGCGAGTGGAGATTGTTGTTCCATCCGGTGTAACAATCGCTATTATGTTTCCATCGCTGTCTCGCTGGAATCGGAAGCAGTGATGCCTGGCATCGCTTCGCTCGACAACTCGTCCGTTAGCATCCAATAGCTTTCTGCTGCCCGTTGAATCGACTTGCTCGTGCTTGCCGTCCGGGTTAAGAGAGTGCCGGACGCCATCATTGTCTGTGTACTGCAACGTGCCGGACGCCAAGACCCTGACGTCGCGTATGTCCAGCCGTCTGCCGTTTTCCGTCCAGTTGCCGTTGCTGCGATCCAGTGTCCAGACTTTCCCACCGGGATGTTCAACTGCATTGAGACTGGTGCCAGTTTCAGTTTCGAGCCAGCCGAGCTTCCGTACACTGCCGTCAGGATAACTGATCTGGCATGGGTGTTTGAGTTTTTGTAGGGTTACATAATCAGGCAGATTGCTTGCGGCGTGGAGCAAGCCGTTCAAGGGAATGAATTTGTCGTCAGCAAACTCAATCGTTGTATGTGAGCCGCCGGGCCAAATCAATTCTTCGGTTCCGTTTGGTCTGAGCTTTCGGATCACCGCTTTTTCATCTTTGTACGAGAGTGTCCCATCTTCCTGCGAAAGATTAAGGTCGCTGGCTGCCCAGGGCATTCCGTTCAGTTTCCAACCGGTGGCAGCCATTTCCATTCGTGAGCCATCTCTCCAACTGATCGAACTGAGCTTGCCAAACATGTCGTAACCGAACTGCGCCGTCTCTCCTGTCTTGTACTCGATTTGGCTGATGCGTTTGCAAGTTTCAGATACCAGGCGCTCTCCCGTCTCGTCGCTGGCTTTGACAATCGAGACGCGACAGTATTTTAGTGTGATGCGTGTGCCGTCTGAGTCCGTCAGATCCGGTGCCTCAACTGTCATCTCGCGCGGCATTCCATCAGGTCCTTCGATCAGCACCTGGCCGGTCGAGGGGGTTTCCGGCCGGGCTTCCCAGAGATGATCTAAGCGCGGTATTTTTGCAGTACAGTTCTGCCTTATGAAGTTGCCATTTTTGTCCAGGAAAAATTCTGCCCGCCTGATTCCAAGTTCCGCCGAGCTAGAAGCAGTTCCATCAGGATCTGCACTCAGTTCCTCCCAGCGGAATGGTCCTGTTCTAGTCCACATTCTGCCGTCTCTATCTCTGAAACGAACCAGGTGCTTGCCGCTTTCGTCAAACCACAATTGCCGATTTGTTGCATCAGGGTATGCAATTTCGACAATCCTTCCATCTTCGCGTCGTTTGATTCGGTCGTCTATGAGAAAGACAATATCGTCGTAGCTGGAGAGCACTTCTCGATAAATCTGGTTGGTACCATTTGTCGCTGGGTCAGTATCTGCCACACTGCCGCGCGCCACCTGCCTCTGCCTTTCGGCAATCGAGTCGCTAAGAACACTTTGAATAAATTGAGTCGTCCATGTTTCGCGAGCTTGCTCTGGCTGATCATTTTTATGCAGTTTATCTTGCTCAGGTTGCAGCAGCTCAACTCGGGGCGGTTCCGGCATAAATACAACCTCATGCATTCGGCAGGGACTGGCGAGCATTATGTCCGCTGACGGACTCGGCTAACGGCATGTCGATTGCTGCGTGATTCGCAGCACCGACTAGCCCGCGGACTTTGCGATCAGCTCCGCTGCCGTCACTTTTGAGATGGTCATGCTAGAACTGCACTCGATCCTATGCGTACGAATATAATTTGAAAGAATTACAGGACCGTAACACGGGCAGGAGCAGACTTACTTTGTTAGCATTCGGTCCGCAAATATGCGTGCTGTGCTAATACCAATCGATCTTTCTCCGCTGGTTCATTCGTGCTCCTAATTTTTTAGGTCAGACCGTTGGTTGACTTGGAAAGGCAAAGCATCCCACTGTGATGGGGGCACCGGTCTCTGGCTGGTGTGACTGTTTGCGCACTTCCAATCTCACGGCGCACCCTCACGCGAGAATCATTAAATGCTTAAGACACTAACTGCCGCAGTTGCTCTTGTCTCGTCGCTTACTTTGCCAGTCCATGCTTTCTCGAGCAGTCAGAACACTGCCGGAGCAACCGGTGCTCAAGCAAGAATGAGTGCTCGCACCGGGGGAAGCACCGGTTGGACTCATCCGACCGGGAAGCAAAGCATTCCGTTGCCTAGAGCCTCTAGCGGGCAGCTGGCGCGTACCTTTGGCACGCTTCCGGTGGGTCTTCCACCAACGCGTCTTGACAGCTTCGTGCAGGAAGCTGGCGGGCTAGCCGATCAGATTTATGGTGATGAGGGAACGAGCGGACCGCCCCCAATCCAAGATTTCAATCCAATCAACAGAATAGACATGGGAATAAGCACCTCCGCCAGTAACTTTGGCCTTACAACCGGCCATGAAAGCGTTCTGCCATCAGCATGGGGAGGCGACGAGTTTAGCTCGAAAGCAGAACCTCCCATTGTTTCCGGGGATCACATATTGAGGAACGGACTAGGATTGCCTATCCCGGGAGGTCTGCCTTTCGATCCGATGTCGGCAATGCCAGGCGGACTGCCGGGCGGAGGATACTTCGATCCCAGTGCTGGTGTGTTCCCTGGGGCTGGAGGACGATAGCCTAGCTCGCCGAGCGTTCAGCTTTAGTGCGCGCTTAAGTGTACTTCGAGTGCACCGGCCGTATTTGTGGAGACTGCGGGGGACTGAGATTTGGAAGTCGGTAAGTAGCGGTGGAAAGTGATGATTGCATTGCCCGGCTTGTCGGTGAGTTCAGGATGAACTGTAATGATGTCGTATTGCGTATCAGCTGGGCGAGAATGAAGTTCAACTCCCTGGCTCCAAGCTCCATCAGGTTTGGAGTTATGTCTAATCGCAATTTTTTTATAGCTGTCGCATGAATAGAATGCAAAGAATCCTTTTATGCCTTGAATTCTTCTGATGCAGAGGTTGTCCAGCTCAAGTGAGTGAAAGACTGGTCTGGCATATGCTGCATTTTTGCTCCAGATTGGAGTTCCGTCGAGCGTTGTCAGATAGGTGAAAGCCGATGAATTCATGGACGCGAGATTTCGTTTGTCTAGTCTGGAGACAAGCACTTGCCGTTCTCGGTCACCATAAGTGGTGCTAAACACATAGAGATAATCATCCAGGAACATGCACGACAATCCATATGTCTCAAAATTTCCACTCGGCTTAACGAGCTTTCGAACGGTCTTCCAATTCTCTTGGCTGTCGAACGGGTTGGCGATTTGGATTAGCTCAATCTGTCCAAGTAAGTCGTCTTGCGAGTCTATCTGCGATCTGTTTGAGACGAAGACATAAAGGCGCCCGTCCACCATTGCGGCATCCAGCACTCTGCGCACTGTGCCGCTAGCCGTCGACCCGAACAGATAAGCCGGCTCTTGAGATTTGGAATTGAGCAATAATCGCGCAGTCTTCGAGATGTCTACAAGATCGAGTTGAGCGCCCAAAGTTGGTAGAGTTGAAACTGGTGCTGCATCGCTGTACTTACTCTTACTTCCTTTTGCCTTCGCGTTTGCTTTCAAAGTTCCTTTCGTCATCGCTTTCTTGTTTGGCTCGGCAATTCGTGACTTTCGAGCCGGGCGAGAATCATTGAGAAACCAAAGTGCTGTCTTCGCATCGAGTAAGACGCTTGGTGATCTGCTAGCACTTACAAAATCTTCAGCGCGAGTGAATCTCTTTTCCAGACCGTAGTAATCGCTTACGCTTTCAATTGAGGGTGGACTCATCCAGTCACCGATGTGTTGTTTGTACTGCCAGATTTGAAACAGGAGCACAATTGCGCAAATGGCAGCAATTCCGGCCATTACGGTCCAGAACCATTGAGGAGTAACGTAGTGAGCGGCAACGGGATCCATGGCGGCCAATTGGTCGTCTTGAACTTTCCAGCTGCGAGGAATGTCCAGGCGGTCCCGAGGAAAGTCATCACCTGGATCTGATTCAATGACCTCCGGACCTGGCGGCAATACGAATACGACAAGGCCGGTTATGAAACCGCCGATATGAGCCCACCATGCAACGCCACCGGTGGCTGCTTCACCTGTGTAGCTATTGAACGCCATAGAACCTGAGAGCCATTGAAAGATAAACCAAGTGCCCAGGAAGATAAATGCCGGTATTCTAATGAAGAAACTGCGAGTTGCAGCGAATGCAAGGCTGCCTAGAGATCCGAGCCCCAAAATTGGATTGAAGGTTACGACCTTGGCCGATGGAAACATTACGAGGTAGGCTCCCAGGATGCCGGCGATGCAGCCGCTGGCACCGACGCTGGGTATTGCTGAGTGAGGATTCGATAAGAGCTGAACCAGGTCTGCTCCAATTCCGCAGAGAATATAAAAGCAAAGGTACTTCAAGTGCCCGAGCCTATCTTCAACATTGTCACCGAACAAGAGCAAAAACCACATGTTGCCCAGAATGTGCGACCAACCACTGTGTATGAACATCGAAGTGAACAGGGTTGCAAACTGTTCCGGAGAATGATCTGATAGCAGCCTGGAAGGAACTGTCCCGAATCTGTCTATGAAGGTGTCTAGGCTTGCTGCGCTGCTCATGTTCAAGTGCAATTCATAGAAGAACACCAGGACATTTGCCAGGATAAGCAGCCACGTTATGAATGGCACTGTTCTCGAAACGTTATGGTCGTGAAGCGGTAGCATTCTAACTCAAGTGTCTCGTTGCAACAGCGGTGGTTCGCATCGACTTCCCTTGGTGATTGCAAGGTCCGGTCTTAGCCGGAAAGGCTGTCATAGATTTTCCCTCTTGACGATTGAGATCAAACCATTTTTGCCTGAGTCCTCCTAAAAGAGACTGCTACTCGGTATGTATAGCAGGCGACATTACCAGGGCGATTTCGGGCAAAGCAAGCAACAAACTGCCAGTGCAGGGGGCTATCCTCAGCAGCTGCAGAATTAAATCGAGCCGAATTGGATACGGCAAAGGAAGAGATATGCCTCTCGATCAAACCGACACAATCAATCAAGCACCGGATAAACCAGCTGAGTCTCGCGCTGACAGTGCGCAAAGCAATGTCTCTCGCTCGGTTTGGGAGGAGATTGGCTCGGCAGCCAAGCAAGCAATCTCTCAGGTGGCGGAGCGAGCCAGCGAGGCAGTTAAGTCCGGATATCTTGATTTAGGCGATCAAAATTGTTTCTCCAGCATCTATGACTTCCGTCCGCAAGGCCAACCTGCAGCAGAAAAGCAAAGCGGAGTAGATGCCGGGCAGGAGAAATCAGCCGACATCTTTAAATCATTCGACGCATCAATGGTTACTGCGGCTGCTGGACCGAAGGTAGGCGAGCAGCCAGCGGTGAATGCGCCGGTCGATACAAATTCTCAGCCTGCTGACAAGAATGCTGGAAACAACGCTGGTGACAAGAGTGCAGGTAATGCTCAGGCTGATAAAGGCGATCTTGCAAAGCCTGCTCAGATACAGCAAGACGTTGAGCCCGAGACACACACGGTGAAGCGTGGCGAAACCTTAACCAGCATTGCCAAGGAACATCTGGGACCGAACGCGACTGCCCAAGAAATTCAAGCTCACATCAAAGAGATAGCGGCACTCAACGGGCTCAAGAACCCAGATCTAATCAAGCCGGGACAGGAGCTTAACATACCCGGTCATAACAAAGAGGGAGCTACCATAACCCTCGATCAGGATGGTAACAAAACCACCGAGTATCCGGATGGTCGCTACCGTATAGATAACAAAAACGGCAGCGGCTTTGAGATGACTCCCGATGATAAAGGCGGATACACTGAAAAACACTGGGGTAAGCGCCCTGAGGATAATTACGTCAGAGTAGTCGACGACAATCAAAACCAAGTTACTACTTGGAAAAACGGCGATAAGCTCGAAGAGCACGCAGACGGCAGTGCCAGGCGCGAAAATGCCGACGGCACCGGCTACGACAAGCGTCTCGAGATTGACGGCAAGTACCATGAGCAGCACTGGGGTCCTTCGCCACACGACAATTACAAACTCTCTCCGCAAGCCGACGGTTCTCTCAAAGGAACTGACTCCGCCGGTGGTGTTCACTATAAGTGGGATGATGGCAAGGAAAAGGTCCGTTATGCAGATGGACGGGAAGTTACCACTACGCCAGAAGTCGGCGGCGGTAGATCGGAAAAGCACTCAGGACCTCGTCCGGAAGATAGATTCGTGCGGACGGTCGATGCCGAAGGAAAGGTCGAAATTCAGGAAAAAGCTGGTGACAAACCGCATGAGCCGATCAACGATCCGGAAGTTAAGGCGGCTCGCGAGAAATTAGATAAGGTGGCAGCTGAAAAGATCAAAGATCCGATTGAAAAGGCCAAGTTCGAAGCTGATATGGCACGCTTCGAAGATCGCTCCAAACAGCTCGAAGAACAGTATAAGAAACAGGGAATGAGCCCGGAAGAGGCTGCCAAGAAAGCAAATCATGAAATTAAAGAGACATATGAAAGCATTACCAGGTTGATGGAAGCGAAGGACAACCCGAATGTTCCACTCACCGAAGCAGATCGCGTGCGCCTGGCAAGACAAGTGATGAGCCAGGAGGCGACACCGACTTCGATCGATCAAGGTGGTCACCCGACTTGCAATGTGACCACGGTTGAAGAAAGAACTTACACTCGCAATCCATCAGAGGCCGCGAAACTAGTCGAACAAGTCGCGACGAAAGGCGAGTATGAAACGAAAAATCATCAGATCGTCAAAGTAGATGCAGAGAGCCTGAAGGCCCATGATGGAGCGAAGACTGATCCGCCGCGCGATGGACAAAGAAGCCACGCAAGCCAGATTTTCCAGGTAACCGCCGTTAACATAGCTTATGCGGAAAACGAACCGAACAAACACTACGAACAACGAGAACCGGATCCGACCGCTACTCCTCCCGACAATGGCGAGCGAATCATCGATCACACCAAGAATCCGCCTGAGGAATCTCCTACACATGCGCCGAATCTAAACGATAAGGACATTCACGATGCCGGCAAAGCGATTACCGGCGACGACTCCGGCTGGTATTTGAGGCACGAGAGTGACAAGTCTAAAGGGGACGGAGTTGTTGCAGTCAAAGACGAGGCCGACCTCGAGAAGCAAATCGCCGATGCCAAGAAAAATGGCAACCTCCCGCTGGTAGTGAAGATGCATGCGGGCAATGAGCCCTTCTTGACTGACTCCGGATATGGTGCTGCCGGCGGCTCAGGTGGCTGGCACGTAGTGACGATCACTGACTATCAAGCAGGACCACCCGCGAAGATCTCGGTGGACAACAGCTGGGGATCAAGCAACGATCATGCCGGCAACAAACAGATGACTGTTCATGAACTTTATCAGAGCATGAGAGCACCTGATAATGCCGGTCAAATCGCCGAGCTTAAGAAGGACGTCGATGATGCGCGGGCTGCCGGTCATCCGGATTACGCCAAGGAGCTCGAAGTTTTGAGGCTCCAACGGGATGCCAAACAGATCTCGCCGGAAGAGTACCAGCGCAAGCTCAACGAGGAGATGACCGAAATCGGCAAGAAATGGAATGAACAACGCGCCAACGGCACGTTCAAAGAAGATGCCGAGTATCATAAGATTCAAAACAAGACCTGGTCTCTGTTGCATAACTTACCACCGGATCAAAAGATGGATCTGATTCACAAACAAAAGGACACTGGATTCTATGATGCCGGTCAATACAAGATAACAGTGATTCAGGAAGCGGCTGAAAACAAGCGCGATCAGCAAAAGCAGGTCGATGAGAAAAAGTACGATGATGAAAAGAAGAAGCAATACGAAAAATCTGTTGAGGAGCTAAATAAGATAATCAATGAGTTTCCGGCCAACCAGCAGGACGATATCAAGAAACAAATCAAAGACTTGAGTAAGAGCTAACGCGTCAAACAATGCGTAAGACCTTAAACAGAGCAATTCAGTTGGAAACAGAAATTCAGTAAGATAGCAGCAGTCAGGAGTTTGTCATGAGTCCAATCGATCTGCCTCCACCGCAATATAATCCCAAGGCCGAATCACAAATCTTGGCCGTGAAAGAGGCCAAGGACAGCTTTTTTCAAGACCTTCTTGATGCAACACCGAGGAGCAAGGATAACGTAAAAATGGAAATTACCGACATCGGGCAGGTTCAACGAATGGTTCTAACCGATCAGTGGACTGTTCCTGCCCACCAGCCGGAAGTTCCTGCCGGCAGCGGATTTCACGAATACTTCGTCAAAGACAGGCCGGAGGTGAAGATCTGCTTTTATTATCGCGGCAGGCGCACCAGCGAGCGCTCGGGCGAAGCCTTCAGGGGAGTGCTTCAAAAGCCTCCGCACGTCTTGCTTGCTTCTGAAATTGATGCCCTGGCTGAAACTTTGCGAAATAAGGACGATAAGTCTGTTTTTTCTCTGCTGAATGCTCGAACTGAAGACATAAACGGCAAGCGCATTTTAATCGTTGAGGGACGCTATATAGCAAAGCAGTACGATACACAGGCGCTGTACATTGATTCCGATGGAACCGGTACGGCTGTTCAAGAGGTGTACTATCAGGCTCCAAAGCAAGAGTATGCGATCTTTCTCAAGCAGGCGCGCGAAGCGATTAAGTCGATTCAGTGGAAGTGAATTGCCGGCACTGGGCTGATTGCAACAATGTCATAATAACTCTGTTGCATCGCAAGGGGCAGAGCATGGCTGATAGGTCGAAGATTGTGCCGGGAAACGTTGCTGGCGACTTTTTTGTCGACACCAGTTGTATCAGTTGCGGTAACTGCCGAGACCTTGCTCCAACTGTTTTCGACAAGGTTGGCCCCTACTATGCCGTGACGAAACAGCCGCAGAATGATCTTGAGACAAAAGAAACCCTTGAAGCGTTGGTTTGTTGTCCAAAGGGCTCAATTGGTGTGCATGAAAAGCACGATTTAAGAGCGGTGATTGATTCGTTCCCTGAGCATGTTGGCGATAATGTCTTCTATCTTGGCTTTAATTCACCGGCGTCTGCTGGCGGCAAGAGTTACTTCGTCGTTAGCGAGAAGGGCAATTGGCTGATCGATAGCCCGAAGTTTACACCGCGCTTGTGCCGGTGGATGGAAGAAAAAGGTGGTATTAAATACATTTTTTTGACGCACCGCGATGATGTTGCCGAGGCGCATCAATTCGCAGCCAAATTCAGGGCAAAGCGAATCATTCACCGCGCTGAGCTCGAGTCGCAACCGGCGGCAGAAGTCGTCATTGATGGCATTGAGGCTCAAGATTTCGATCAGGACTTTACTGTCATTCCTCAGCCCGGCCACACGGAAGGGCATTGTATGCTCTTGTATAGAAACTGCTATCTGTTTTCGGGTGATGTCTTCACGTCAAGGCAGCGATTCGGCGAAGGACTCGAAGTTTGGGATCCGTTCTATTGCTGGTGGTCCTGGCAAGAATTAACAAATTCGCTCACAAGGCTCCAGCAGTATAGATTTCAAACTGTGCTTCCGGCTCATGGGAGGCGATTCATTGCCGAAACGGAAGAGATGCAACGCTGTCTTTCAGTTGCTATAGAGCGATGCAAGGAAGAGCCGGAGCCCGACCCGGCAACACCAGCACGAATAAGGATGTTCGAGCTGATCGCTGAGGAGTTTTCGGAAGCAGGACAGCTGTCCAATGCCAGACAGATGAACAATCATGCCGCCGAGTTGGAAAGGCGGCATCGTATGAAGTTTGGAGAGTAATTCCTCCTTGCTGTGCTGCAAGCGGAGGTTGCGCTGTCATTGCGAGTATGGACCGATTGGGTCGGGCTGCTTGGGTCAGACCGATTGGGTTAGACTGCTTGGGTCAGTACGCTGGGGGTGAGCGTTTTATGGCATAAAACCGGAAAGGAGGACGGACATGACCTTCCTCCTCTCACTTTCGGTATTTTCAGAACCTAGTGCTTTTCACCATCGATATGGTTCTTGTAGACAGCCATCCGGTGCCAAGCTTCAAGATTGCTGGCGGGGTTGGCGTTTTGCTCGTCATTCTTGTCGAATAGTTTCGGTGCAAAGGCAGTGCCAGTCATTGGAATGGTCTTTACGTAAATCTCGCTGATGTCGCCGTTACTGTACTTTATCTCGACATCATTGTTCCAGTTTGCGTCTTTCGGGTCATTGGTCATTTTCTTAAGGTCTTCGGCAACTGATTTGAAGCTGGAAGCGCTCGACTTGAAGTCCTCAAAGAGTTTAGCTCCGGCGGTTTCGTGGTCGCCCTTGTCGATATCTTCCTTGATCTCTTTTGCTGAGTGAAACTTCAAATTATCTGTAGTCATTTTCTAGCCCTCTCCATGCCTGAATGTCAGCATAAGGGTGTCGTTTGGTAATGTCACTGTACAATTCCACATACTTCCCGGCACAGGTCCCTAATCAGCTGCGAACGTAGTAAGTCTACTGTCCAGTTGTAGAAAAGCCTTAGAACATTTGTTGAACAGAGATATAGTTTTTGTAGAAGAAACGTAGAAATCATCAATTCTTGGCGGTTGTGAGACCGGACTTATCTGGGCCGGCTGGTTTAATGGCAAGTCAATCGCACTAGATTAGGGCGTTTGGTTGATGTTTAACGCTCCGTCCGCTGTCTAGGCAAGCGGCTGTACTTGGCGTCCTCTCATCGTCTCGGGCCAATTGATTCTATAGGTACCGTCCGGTTGCTCGGTCCAAACCAGGGGGCGGATCGGAGTGTTTCGCACGTGGTGATAGAGCAAACCAGCCCGTTCATAAAATCCGCGCGTATGGAAAGTGTTGGGAAAGCCAAAGCTTACGATGTCCAAGTGATGGCAGAATTCGTGACAGAGAGTACTGAGAAAGGTTCCGTATGAGGTCGGCTTTTTCTTGAGGGGGGTCTTCATCCAGAGCCTGATTAGGGCAGTCTCGAGATCATAGTCGCCAAAAAGTTCGTCAGCGGAAGTCTCTGTAACTTCAAGTGGACGAGCTCCCAGTATTTTTACAGTTGGGGCTACAACATTGAAGGCGGCTCCCAGTGTGATAGCCAATGCACTTGTCGCTCTCTTAACGTCGGCGCGGCTGTCATTTGATAGAGCTTCTTCCAACTCTCTGGCCTGAGTGCGGATGGGCTCGGCAGAAGGTAGTTGAATCACTCGCAGTTCATCACTGCGAAGGTGTTCTAACTTGAGCGCAGCCTTTCGGGGAATCTTATCCGTAATCATGGACTAATTATGCCTGCATAGATATTGCTCAAGCAACTCAGTGTCAGCAAGTTGACTGTTGCCAAAATTAAATGTGCTGATTTTGTCTACAAAAAAAGGCGGCTGTATACATACAGTCCACAGGCTGGACTTCGGGCGATTTACGATACGCGGGGAGAAGTTCGGTCATGAGCGATGTTAGACCACTGAAAGGTGCCGGTGATAAGCAGGAACAGGAGCCTGATAATCAGCACTTGCTCGTCGCGTTCTTTGGTGATGGACCACCGGTAGATGAGCGGAGTCGCGACGCCGATGGTCTCCGTGAGAATGAGCAGGCTGGTCCTGATGTATTCGT